>JBJEQS010000220.1:0-2243 GCA_051881875.1 Oscillospiraceae bacterium | reverse complement strand
CAAAACTTTTATTTTAAAGATTTATTTGATTTTTATTTTTCATCGAACTCACGTTAAATAAGGCTCTGAAACGCATATAGTGTTCAGAGCCTTTTTATGCTGATGTTTTCAAAATTTTGCTGCATTATTTATTAATCAGCTTTTTGCGGCGAGCCGCCGCCTGCATTTCGTTGCAAGCCGCTTTCAGCCGCCCAATGAAATTTTCAGTAAACTATAACGGGCGACCAATGGTCGCCCATACAAAAATAATCCATCAAACTCACATATTATATCACTGACAATATTAATGGTCAATACATTTGTCGATATATACATAATATGCTGAAATTTATTGACACTTTTAATTAAACATGATATAATTTATATATCATTAAAAATGATAAAATAAATTTATATGAAAGGAATGTAATAAATATGAAAAATATTCTTTTTGTTGCTTCTGAATGTGAACCGTTTATCAAAACAGGCGGTCTTGCTGATGTCGTAGGTTCACTGCCGAAATCCATTGATTCTTCAAGATATGATGTCAGAGTAATTATTCCTAATTATAAATGCATAAAATGGGAACTGAGAAGTAAATTTGAATACCTCTCTCATTTTTATATGGATATGGGAAAGCATCCTATGCATGAATATGTAGGAATAATGACATATAAATATGAGGGCATAACTTATTATTTCGTTGACAATGAAAAATATTTCGGCGGAAATACACCTTATACGGACAACCTCATGTTTGATATGGAAAAATATTTCTTCTTCTGTAAGGCTGTACTTGCAATCATGCCTGTTGTCGGTTTCAGACCTGATATTATCCATTGCCATGACTGGCAGGCAGGTCTTGTTCCGGTATATATGCGTTCAGTATTTACAGGCAATGACTTTTACAGAAATACAAAGGCTATTATGACAATACATAACCTTAAATTTCAGGGCGTATGGGATATTCAGCATTTCAAATATCATACCGACCTGCCGGACTATTTGTACACATCGGACAAGCTTGAATTCACTCCTGTAAATCCGAATTACAAGAAAAATGCCAATATGCTCAAGGGCGGTCTTGTATATTCCGATATTATTACTACTGTAAGTGACAGCTATGCAAGGGAAATACAGACAGCATATTACGGTGAAGGTCTTGACGGACTTATGAGGGCAAGAGATAACTCACTCGTTGGTATTGTGAACGGTATCGACTATGATGTATATAACCCTGAAAAAGATAACAAGCTTTATAAGAAATTCGGCATAAGAACTCTTAAAAATAAGGCTGTAAACAAGACTGAACTCCAAAAACAGCTTGGACTCCCTGTTGACAGCGGCAAGATGATGATAGGAATTATCTCAAGACTTACCGACCAGAAAGGTCTTGACCTTGTTAAATGCGTTATGGACGGTATCGCTGACAGCAATGTTCAGTTTGTGATAATCGGTACGGGTACTGCTCAGTATGAGAATTATTTCAAATGGTATCAGTCCCAGCATCGTGACAGAGTTTCTGCAAACATCTTCTATTCAGATGACCTTGCACATAAGCTCTATGGTGCGGCTGATGCAATGCTTATGCCGTCACTCTTTGAACCATGCGGACTTACACAGCTTATCTCACTCCGTTATGGTACACTGCCGATTGTTCGTGAAACAGGCGGTCTTAAAGATACAGTAAAGCCGTATAACCGCTTTGAAGGTACTGGCACTGGCTTTTCATTCACCAATTACAATGCACATGAAATGCTTAATACAATAAATTATGCAAAGCACGTTTTCTTTAATACAAGAGATGAATGGGACAAGATGGTTGTAAGAGGTATGAAAGAAGATTTCTCATGGGGTGAATCTGCCAAGAAATATCAGGCACTCTATGACAGATTATCTCCACAGTAAAGCGGCGAGTCGCCGCCTCCCATTTTAGTCAATGTTTTTCTTTATGGTAGTCAATAATATGAATTTACCTGACAAATAACCATATATCAGCATAAAAATTTTGGGGAAAGTAAAAAATGTACCAATAAAGCAAAATCCGAAAGCAAAAGTTTTTTGTCCGGCTTTTTTTCAAAAAAGCTGGTGGCGGTTCGCCATAAGTTTGTGCGAACGCAGTTCGTAAAACACTAACAATCATAGTTCAATTAAACCATAGGGGGTGACCATTGGTCACCCCCTATATAAATTTACTGTCGAAATCATATTATTTAACGTGAGTTCGATAGATTTATTTTGTAATGGCGAACTATATTCGCCAG
>JBJEQS010000219.1:0-9806 GCA_051881875.1 Oscillospiraceae bacterium | reverse complement strand
GCCTTTGGAAACCGCAAGCTTTTGAAAAAGCTTGACCAAAACTTTTATTTTGGGACTCAATTTTATTTCATCTGACTAACGTTAAAAAAGGAGGCAATTAATATGTATATTGATTTAAAACAAACAGCAGATTTCTTAAAAAACTGCAATGACGCATATATCCTCACTCATCAAAGTCCTGATGGTGATACAATCTGTTCTGCATACGGTCTTTATCATATCCTCAAAGAACTCGGAATACGCTCAAAAGTACTCTGTGCAGACGCTTTTCCATCTCAGTATGAATTTATAACAAAAAAATATTCCGATGAGGATTTTGAACCAAAATTCATAATCGCCGTTGATGTCGCTGACAGACAGCTTCTCGGCTCACTCGATGAAAAATTCGGCGACAGAATAAACCTTTGCATTGACCACCATATCTCAAATATGGATTATGCCGAAATAACATATCTCTGTGCAGATGCCGCCGCAAACTGCGAAAATATATACAAAATAGCTGTTGAACTTCTCGGTAAATGCACTGATGATATTGCTGAATGTGTATATACGGGAATAGTCACCGATTCGGGCTGCTTCAAATACAGCTGTACCAATGCCGAAACCCACAGAATTGCTTCCGAACTCATGCTTAACAATAATGTAAATTTCCCATGGATTACACATCAGATGATAGATATAAAATCAAAGGGCAGAATAAAACTTGAACAGGAAATGTTCAATCATGCGGAATACTATCTTAATGATACCTGTGCTGTAATCTGCATAACTCTTGAACTTATGAAAAAACTTGGTGTAACAAGTGATGAGCTTGAGGGCATTGCAGGACTTCTCCTCCAGATAAAAGGAGTAAAGGCAGCTGTTACCATGAAAGAAAAGGAAGGCGGATTTTTCAAAATATCCATGCGTTCTCCCAATGAAATAAATGTTTCCGAAATCTGCAAGGTATTCGGCGGCGGCGGTCATGTAAATGCCGGCGGCTGTAAGATATACGGCTCTGCCGAGGAAGTAAAGGCAAAAATCGTTGAGGCTGTACGAATGAAAATGGAGGGTGAAGCTTAATTGAACGGTATTCTTTGCATGAATAAACCGCAGGACTTTACCTCATTTGATGTAATCGCAAAACTTCGTGGAATAATGAAAATCAAACGTCTTGGCCATGCGGGTACTTTAGACCCCATGGCTGAAGGCGTTCTGCCGGTATTTGTCGGAAAAGCCACAAAAGCCTGCGATATACTCCCCTATAATGAAAAAAGCTATACTGCGGGTTTCAGATTTGGTATTGAAACCGATACTCAGGATATTACGGGAAATGTTCTCGCTGAGTATCAGAAAAAAATAACATATGATGAAATTATAAATATACTCCCGAAATTTATGGGAAATATATTGCAGACTCCGCCTATGTATTCGGCTGTATCTGTAAACGGTCAAAGGCTCTATAAGCTTGCAAGACAGGGTATATCCGTAGATGTTCCGAAGCGTGATGCTTATATATCCGAACTGGAAATTATCAGCTTTGATGAGGATAAACAGGAGGGAATTCTCCATATCAGATGCGGAAAAGGTACTTATGTAAGGACTATTATACATGATATTGGCAAGGAACTTTCATGCGGCGGAACTATGACAAGCCTTGTAAGGACATCATCAAATGGTTTTTCACTTGATAACTGTGTAACATTCGCTGATGTGGAAAAATTATGTGCTGAAAATCGTCTGCATGAAATAATCATACCGATTGACAGAATTTTTTCCGAACTGATACCGATACATCTTGATGAAAAGCAGACATTTCTCTATAAAAACGGTGTAAAGCTTGAACTTGATACCATTCCCGAAATATGCAGCGCTGACAGATATACAGTATATGGAAACGATAATTCTTTCATAGGTACTGCAAAAACTGACAGAGAAAGCGGTATACTGCGTGTCGAAAAGAATTTTTTTTAATACGGAGGTCTGATATATTGAAAAATATTACAGGAAAGAATATCCCTCCGTCAGAAAAAACTGCCGTTGCTCTTGGAATTTTTGACGGAATTCATCTCGGACACAGAGCCGTAATATCAGAAGCTGTCAAATATTCACATCAGGGCTTATCCCCTGCCGTTTTCACATTCAATACCGCATCACTCGAAAAAAAACACGGCAAACCATTCAGATATATTTACAACAATCAATGCAAGCTTGATATACTGAAAAATTTCGGCATTGATTATATTTATAATCCGGATTTCAATGATATAAAGGATATGACAGCGGAGAAATTTGTTTCGGAGATATTATGCCGCAGAATGAATATTGGTCTTGCTGTATGCGGTCAGCGTTTCAGATTTGGTAAAAATGCGGCAGGAAACTCCGATATTCTGCATGAACTCGGAAAAAAATACGGCTTTGATGTGATTACAATACAGCCCGTTCTGATTGACGGCAATACAGTATCATCATCGCTGATACGCTCATTCATTGCAGATGGCGATATTCCGTCAGCAAACAGGCTTCTTGGTGACAATTACAGAATATCTGCTGAGGTAATACATGGCAGACAGCTCGGCAGAACCATAGGCATACCTACAATCAATCAGCAATTCGGTGAACGTCAGCTTATTGCAGGATACGGTGTATATGCCACACGAACAATAATTGACGGGAAAATATATCCATCTGTTACGGATATCGGGATAAAGCCGACTGTGCAGAATAATCAGATACCTCTTGCTGAAACGCATATTATAGGATTTTCAGGCGATATATACGGCAGATGTATTGATGTTATATTTGATTACAGATTAAGAAAAGAGATGAAATTTTCATCTGTTGAGGAATTAAAAAAAGCTATTGAGAATGATATAAAACAGCGGCAAGGTGCCGCCTCTGGTGTTTAGTCAATATTTTTCTTTGTGGGAGTCAATTATATGCTACTTACCTGACATATAACCATAAATCAGCATGAAAATTCTGCCTTATAAAAATTTTCGGGTAGGTAAAAAAATACACCAATAAAGAAAAGCAGCGGAATTGCCGGCGGCGGCTCGCCGCAAGTTTTTTGTCAAACTTTTTCCAAAAAAAGTTTTTGCGAACGGAGTTCGCAAAACTGAAACAAGAAAATTCCCTGCAAGCCACAACGGACGAACGCAGTTCGCCCCTACAAAAATAATCCATCAAACTCACGTTAATTTAATATCCGAAATTATTTTTCATTTAACTCATGTTATATGATATTATCATAATTTCATCACAATTTACTGCTATAATATTTTTATTCGCCATAATGGCAATATATTTCAAGGAGGCTTTCTTATATGATTGAGGTTAAAGACCTTGTCAAGAGCTACGGCGATAAAATTGCCGTAAACAACATTTCATTCACCATAAAAGAGGGTGAAATAGTTGGATTTCTTGGCCCGAACGGTGCAGGAAAATCCACAACCATGAATATGCTTACCGGATATATCTCATCAAATGCGGGAAGCATAAAAATCAATGGTGCTGATATTCTGGAAGAACCTAAAAAAGCCAAAGCATTTATCGGGTATCTTCCGGAAATTCCTCCGCTGTATATTGATATGACAGTAAAGGAATATCTGAACTTTGTCTATGACCTGAAAAAATGCAAACTCCCACGCAGAAAACATATCGAGGAAGTATGCGAGCTTGTAAAGATTACCGATGTATCAGAACGTGTAATCAAGCATCTTTCAAAGGGTTACAAACAGCGTGTGGGAATTGCTCAGGCTCTTATAAATAATCCGCCTGTACTCATACTTGATGAGCCGACAGTAGGTCTTGACCCTAAGCAGATTATTGAAATACGCTCTCTTGTGAAGCGTCTTGGCAAAAAACATACGGTTATACTGTCATCTCATATACTTTCCGAAGTACAGGCTGTATGCGACAGAATTATTATCATAAACAAGGGCGAAATTGCCGCTGATGATACCGCCGATAATCTTTCACATTCCGTTACAAATGACCATAAGCTTATCGTGAGAATTGACGGTCCTCGTGAAGAAGTTTACAAGGCTGTGAGAACTATGGACGGCGTTACTTCCGTTATCGCCGATATGGAACGTGAAAACGGCGTATATGAATATGAAATAGAGGCAAAGCCTGGTCTTGACATACGCAGACCACTCAACAAGCTCCTTGCCGATAAGGGCTGGAGTATTCTTATGATGAAGCCCAACGACCTCACTCTTGAGGATATATTCCTTAAAATTACTATGGGTGAAGTATCAGGCGATTTTATAAAATCTGATGAAAATAAAGATGATAACGGAGGCGAAAACTGATGGGTGCGATTTACAGACGTGAAATGAGTGCTTTTTTCAACTCATCAATTGCTTATATATTTCTTGCGGTATTCTATGCATTTTCAGGATACTTTTTTTCTGCAAGCTGTCTTTCATATGCAACAACCGATATGTCGGGATTATTTTCAAGCATATTCATAATTGTGCTTATTATAATCCCTGTGCTAACAATGCGTCTTTTCAGCGAGGAGAAAAAACAGAAAACAGAACAGGGACTTCTTACCGCCCCTGTAAGTCTTACAGAAATAGTTCTCGGAAAATACTTTTCCGCTGTAACACTCTATTCATTCGGAATAATGATATATCTTCTCTATGCACTCGTACTTGAATATTTCGGCGGAGTTGCATGGACAGTGGTTATAAGCAACTGCATTGCCCTTTTCCTGCTTGGCTGTGCATTTATAGCTGTTGCCTGCTTTATATCATCACTTACAGAAAATCAGGTTGTATCAGCCATTGCAAGCTTTTTTGCACTCATGCTGCTCTATCTCTTTGATATGTTCGCTCAGTATATAAACAATGAATTTATATCATCACTGATAACAAAGCTCTCATTCTACAGCAAATATACCGAATTTACATCGGGAATATTCAATCTTTCAAGCGTTCTCTTTTTCATAAGTACTGCGGTAATATTCAATTTCCTTACCGTAAGAGTATTTGAAAAACGCCGCTGGAGCTAATAAGGAGGAATATCTGATATGAGCAAGAAGAAAAATAAAAAATCCAATGCCAATAATTCAGCAGAGGAAATAAAGGAAACATCTGCTGATACAGAGAATACTGTTCAGGAGGAAATTGCTGAAACCGAAGAAAAATCAGCTGATACATCAGCCAGTGAAAATACCGCTGATGAAGCTTCCAAATCCGATAAATCAAACAGTGAAAATGCTGATGATGAAACTTCAGAATCTGATAAGAAAAAATCTCATAAGCCAAGAAAACCGATAAACAAGAGAAAACTGAAATACGGCTCACTCGCAACAGCTATAACAGTTGTATTCATAGCTGTAATAGTTCTTGTAAATGTGCTTGTTGTATCGCTTTCAGACCGTTTCTCACTCAAACTTGACCTCACACCTCAGAAATTCTTTGAAATATCTCAGGAAACAATCGACTACCTCGGTGAACTTGATGAAGCTGTTGATATTGTAGTTTTGCAGGACGAGGATACGCTCTCACTCGGCTCATCATATGACAAGCAGATTGTCGAAGTAGTAAAGAAATATGCTCTTGCTTCCGATAATATAACTGCAAGCTTCATTGATATGGACAAAAATCCTAACTATGCCGCAAAGTATAACGATATATACAAGGGCGATATTGCTGAAGGAAATATCATTGTAACAAACGGCTCAAAAATCAGGGTACTTACTGCCAATGAGCTGTATAATACAGAATCATATTACTACTATTCATACATCACATCATCAAAGGCTGAACAGGCTCTGACATCTGCTGTAATGTATGTAACCGACACAAATCCGAAAACTATCGGAATACTCAGCGTGAAATCTCCTGCAAGCGTTGAAGCATCTCTTGATAATTTCCGTTCAACTCTCGAATCAAACGGCTATGACCTTGTTGATATTGACCTTATGAGCGTTGAAAAGATTGACTCATCAATAGATATGATTTTAATACCTGCACCTCTCAACGATTTCACATCAGCCATGACCGAAAAGCTTACCGATTATCTCTATAATAATGGTGAACTTGGAAAGAATGTATTCTACATGGCAAACTATGACCAGAACAGTACTCCTAATCTTGATACATTCCTTGCTGAATGGGGAATTGAAGTCGGTGACGGATACATCTATGAAACAGATGATAATTTAAGACAGGTTGCTCCTGTTTATGGTATGCAGAATTATATAACATCTTCAGTTGCACAAATCGCTGATGAGGAAAATTACGGCTCTATGATTTCAGACAACTCTCTGCCGATAATAACTCCTGTGGCACGTCCGTTAAATCTGCTTTTCGATACAAATAATGACAGGGAAACAAATGCCATACTTGTAACATCTGATTCATCTGCTGTAATTCCTGTTGAAGCCGACAGCTCATATAATATTGATGACAGTCAAACAGGCGTTCAGAATGTTATGGTAATGGGTACAAAATTCATTACCAATGACAATAATGAAAAAATTACAAGCAATGTAACTGTAATCGGTTCAGCATTTCTTGTGGATTACTATATGCTTACGGAAAATGCGTATAACAACGGCGAATTTATTATAAATTCAATCAACAGCATAACAGGCAAATCAAACGGAATAACAATTCTTGCAAAGAGCATTGACGCTGAAACAATAACAATAAGCGAGGCTCAGACAAGTATACTCACGCTCATTATAACAATAATAATTCCTCTTATCGTTGTAGTAATCGGTATTTCTGTAGCTGTAAGGAGAAAACATAAATGAGTAAGAATGTAAAAATGCTGATTGCAGGCATTTCATGCATAGTATTGCTTTCGGGTGGAATTGTCGCTTTAAAGCTGACTGAACCAAAGGAGGAGGATACTGATTCAGCATCAGTATCCGAAACCGAAAATAATGTTATCTATGAGGAAGATTCAATAAAGTCAGTATCAGTTGAAAATGACTCATGCAGCTATACGATAATCCAGACTACTCCTGCAACAGATGAAAATTCTGCTGAATACAGTATTGAGGAACTGAAAAATGTACCTCTTAACACGAGTATTATAAATAATCTGCCCGAAACGCTTAAAACATTATCCGCTGAAAAAATTATTGATGAAAATGCATCTGACCTTGAGCAGTATGGTCTTGCAGAGCCGGATGCAAAAATAAAAATCACTGCTGAAAACGGCAGTGAACATACACTTCTTATCGGAAATGATACCCCGACAGGAAATATATATGCCTGCATGGAAAATGAAACCAAGGTATTTGCTTTGAATAATGATACATTTTCAGTATTCAGATATGATACGGACTATTTCATATCACTTGTATGCATTGAAGAACCGGAGTCAGTTGATGATTATCCTGTTGTTAATTCATTGCAGATTGAAAGGGATAACCTTGAATATCCTATCCGCTTTGAATATGATGAGGAAAATGCTGACAGCGATTATTCCGGCGGAACGGCTTCCTCTCATATTATGACATCACCTGTATTTGCATATGTTGATATCGGCGAAGGTTCAATCTCTGTAACTCATGGTATGTTCGGACTTACAGCTGCATCTGTATTTGAAATAAATCCTGATGAAAATGCTATGGAATTTGCAGGTCTTAATGAACCATCATGCACTGTAACAATGGATACCGATGACGGCAAGGAAACTGTACTCAAAATCGGAAACTCACTTAATCTTGACGGCACTGATTACTATATGGGATATATCGAGGGAATTGATATAATATATGCATTTACCAAAGATTCTCTCCCATGGCTTGATATGCAGCCGCTTGATATTGCTTCAAGTATTGTAGTCGGAACATATTTCTATGACATAGGAGCAATGACAATTGAAACCAATGACAAAAAACTTGAATTCACTACTGAGGGCGATGAAAAGGATAATTTCAGCGTAAAGCTTGATGGTGAGGATTATGATACTGAACGTTTCCAGAATTTCTATAAGTATCTGATACAGACACAGGCAGAGGAAATATATCTTGATGACCCATCCGAAAGTGACCTGATATGCAGTATCAAAATAAAACGCAATGACGGCAAATCCGATGAAACTGTACAGTTCTACAAGGGTGACGGAAAAACCGTAATAATAAAGCATAATGGTGTTACAAGCTTTATAAATCGTATAAATTACGATTATGTCAATGTACTGCTTGAAAATATCGAAAAAATAAATTCCGAAGAAGATTTCATAAATGTATGGAAATAGCGGCAAGTTGCCGCCTCCGGTTCGTTGCAAGCCGCTTTCAGCGGCTTAATTCCAACGTTTACTTTATTTACCGGCTCGACCGCATTGGTCAATTTCGCATTGTTTACTGGTAGCACAAAATAACTTAATTATGCGGTCGAGCCATAAAACAAAATATTACAAGTAAATAAAATAACGAAAATGCCAGCGGCGGCTCGCCGCAAGTTTTTGCCAAGCTTTTTTCAAAAAGCTGCGGCGAACAAAACTCGTCATTACAAAAATAAAATCTCCGAAAAAATTTATGTATATTATTGGTTTAACTGCAAACAATAGGATTGCAGACCGCTATATATTTAAAATTTGTCGGAGGTTTTTATTTATGAAAGCTACTGGAATTGTCAGAAGAATAGATGACTTGGGGAGAGTTGTTATCCCTAAGGAAATCAGACGCACTATGAGGATAAGAGAAGGTGACCCGCTTGAAATATACACAAGCAATGACGGTGAAGTTATATTCAAAAAATATTCTGCAATAAGTGAGATGTCTGAAAATGCATTACAGGTTGCTGAAATAATGTATAAGCTTGCAGGCTGTCCTGTTGTAATATTCGACAGGGACCATGTTGTAGCAGTTGCCGGTGTTCAGAAGAAGGAATTTAATGAAAGACGTGTATCCCCTGCCCTTGAGGAAATGATGGAAAACAGAAAAACATACTATTCTGAGGATAACAATACACGTTTTATTGCAGTGGAAGGCATTGACAGACACGCTGTGGCAGCAGCTCCGATTATATCCGGAGGAGATGTAAGCGGTGCAGTTGCATTTCTTGAAACTGATGGAAAATATCAGGTAACAGAATTGCAGAAAAGCCTTATCACAGCCGCATCACAGTTTTTAGGTAAGCAGATAGAAGCATAAAAATAAAGGATATACTTTCCGCATTGAAAAGTATATCCTTTTTTTGTGATATGTTACTGTTTTTTAGTACGTTCGAGCCATACTTTAGCGAGGTCAAGAGCTTCATATAATCCAGATTTCTCACTGCTCTTTACCACTCTTTCCATAGGATTAAGCGTTTCATCAGTTGACATCTGATAAACCTTTATCTTGCTTGCAACATCAATATCCCCGACTCTTTTCTTTTCTATGATATTCAGCATGATTACATACTCATCATACATATTTCCGAAATAAATCGTATCCTTGTTTCTTACAAGCGGATAGCCTTTATATGTAAAAAAACTTCCTTTATTTTCACTGCTGCTCATATGTAAAAACTCCTTCCTCATATCTGTTTATAAAAATCATACAAATTAATTATAGCATAGTATCAAAGGTTTTACAAGTAAAATTCAAAATTTTCTCTTAAAATTTTTCAAGACTTGCGATATTATTCGTGTATTTTCAACAAATTAATTTAATATAACGTGAGTTTGATGGATTATTTTTGCAGGGAAGAACATTGGTCGCCCGTTATGGTTTACGGAAATTTCATCAGGCGGCTTCCAGCCGCCCAAACTTTCCAGCTTTTTGAAAAAAGCTGGGCAAAAACTTTTAGTTTCGCTACTTTGCTTTATTGGTTAATTTTGTACATTACCCGACCGCTTTTATGCTGGTA
>JBJEQS010000218.1:0-9809 GCA_051881875.1 Oscillospiraceae bacterium | reverse complement strand
GCTTAGCATTTGCTGAATCTGATGCGAATGCCATTCTGAGTGCCTGGAAGCCTGGATTTTCTGTGATTGATACCGGTACTACAACTGATGTATCATCAACACCAACTTCTACATTGCCGATTTCAATTGTGAAGCCTTCTGTTATCGGGTCTGGTGTTTCCTCACCAACAACAGTGATTGAACCGTTAATAACTGTAGGAATGAGCTTGGCTGCCTGTGCATCTTCCTGTGATGCTGATGCATCTGAGCCGCTTATCTTATAAACATCTCCAACCTTTAAGTTGCTGAGTTCGAATGTAAGGTTAATGAACTCACCTGTGAGAGTTGTAGCCTTACCGTCTACCTTGTTCCATACGATGTAGCCTGTTTCTGCTGATGGTTCGAGTGAGCCGAGCTGTTCGCCTTCATCATCATACATGAACAGGTCTGTATTTTCAATTTTTGTAAGCTTGGCATTTGCTGAATCTGATGCGAATGCCATTCTGAGTGCCTGGAAGCCTGGATTTTCTGTGATTGATACCGGTACTACAACTGATGTATCATCAACACCAACTTCTACATTGCCGATTTCAATTGTGAAGCCTTCTGTTATCGGGTCTGGTGTTTCCTCACCAACAACAGTAATTGAACCGCTGATAACTGTAGGAATAAGCTTGTCAGCCTGAGCATCTTCCTGTGAAGCAGATGCATCTGCACCGCTTATCTTATAAACATCGCCAGCCTTTAAGTTGCTGAGTGCAAATGTAAGGTTAATGAATTCACCTGTAAGAGTTGTTGCTTTACCGTCTACCTTGTTCCATACTATGTAACCTGTTTCTGCTGATGGTTCAAGTGAGCCGAGCTGTTCGCCTTCATCATCATACATGAACAGGTCTGTATTTTCAATTTTTGTAAGCTTGGCATTTGCTGAATCTGATGCGAATGCCATTCTGAGTGCCTGGAAGCCTGGGTTTTCTGTGATTGATACCGGTACTACTACTGATGTATCATTAACACCAACCTCTACATTGCCGATTTCGATTTTGAAACCGTCTGTTACATCATCAGCCGGCTTATCGCCCTTAACTGTGATTGAACCGCTGATAACTGTAGGAACAAGCTTGTCAGCCTGAGCATCTTCCTGTGAAGCAGATGCATCTGCACCGCTTATCTTATAAACATCGCCAGCCTTTAAGTTGCTGAGTGCAAATGTAAGGTTAATGAATTCACCTGTAAGAGTTGTTGCTTTACCGTCTACCTTGTTCCATACTATGTAACCTGTTTCTGCTGATGGTTCAAGTGAGCCGAGCTGTTCGCCTTCATCATCATACATGAACAGGTCTGTATTTTCAATTTTTGTAAGCTTGGCATTTGCTGAATCTGATGCGAATGCCATTCTGAGTGCCTGGAAGCCCGGGTTCTGTGTGATTGATACAGGTACTACAACTTCTGTTGCATCTGCATCAACTTCTACATTGCCGATTTCAATTCTGAAACCTTCTGTAGCATTAGGGTCATTAGTAATCTCTGTTGTATTTTCAGTAGCTGCTGTTGTTGTTGTATCTTCAGTAATTTTTGTAGTAGTTGCAGCTTCTGTAGTAGTTGTAGCTTCTGTAGTGGTTGTATCTTCTGTAGCAGATGTATCTTCTGTAGCAGATGTATCTTCTACGTCAGAAGGATTACCTACTATAATATAGCCTGCCTGATATGTCATTGAAGCGTCAATTGATTTTTGTGATGCTTCATCCCAGTATGAAATAGTAATATCAGTGAGATTTACACGATATTTTCCTTCAGGAGTACCGGCTGGTATAAGGAAATTACCAACCATGAAGTTCTGATTTGAATAAGACTTGTTATCAGCATTTACTGCACTGAAGCATACTACACCATCCGGCTCATAATTTGGATTAGCACCATCTTCATAAACATTCTTGCTAAACTCACCGTCTGCCGGCTTAAAACCGGACTCTTTGCTGTTAATACCTGTAAAGTAAATGTTAACATCAGTTGGTCTGTCAATCTGGAATCTGAACTGAAGACCATTAAATCCGTCATTTTCATTAACGTCGATTTTGAGTTGTACTTTTTCATCAGCCACTGTCTTGCCGTCAACAATTTCACCGACAGTTGAAACGTCATTGATTGTGAAATCAACAGCATTTGCAGCTGATACGAACATAGCTGCAGGCATACTCATTGCACATATAGCAAGAGCAGAAACACCTGCAAATACTTTCTTAAACATAATTAGTTCAACCTCCTAAAATTTTTTGATAGTTTTATTATATCATTTCAATATGATACAGTCAATATTTTCACTAAAAATAGCATACCTACAATTGCTTTTTTGTTAGAAGAATATAATATCAGCAACAATAAATTAGTGAAATTGCATTAATAAAAACTATACACTAAAATCAAAAAAGCATTTTCCGTATAATATAAATGTGAAAACAGTATTCTTAAAAGAATTATACTTTATATATACTGTCAATTGAAAATGTATCCTTAATTTAAAGTGAGAAGCTATTCAGCAATCTGCTGGTTATCCTCTGCCGGAGAATTCTCCTCTGTTTCGATATTCTGATTATCTTCCGGAATGCTCTCATCTTCATTAACTGTTGTTTCAGCAGCATCTGCCTGTTCAATCAGGATATACTCACTGAAAACGAATCCGCTTTTTTCATCGTATGAGATGTAGTACCATTCACCGCATATGCCGTTTACAGTAACTTCCTGACCATTCGCAAGCTGACCAAGTATCGAGGAATCGGTTGAAGGATAAGAACGAACTCTGAGCGTTCCCTCATCGAGAACTACTTTTGCCGGAATACTATCAGCCAGTTCAATAGTATAGCTGTTGTTTTCGGCGTCAGTCATAACAGATGTTTCAACCGGCGGTTCAGTTTCTGTAGTTTCAACAGTAGTTACTGTAGTTGTTTCAACGGTTGTTTCTGACGTTTCGGACGTTTCAGTAATCTGCTGCTGCGTTTCCCTGTTTCTGATTGAATTGTTTGTAAAGAAATAGATTACTATGCCAAGGCATATTATCATTGCGAGTACAACTGATATAACAGCGAATTTCGGAGATGAGGTTACGACTTCCTCCTCATCTTCACTGTTATCTGAATTTTCTTCATTCTCATCATTTTCAGGGGGCGGAACAGGTTTTCTCCTTCTTTTTGGTGCTGGATTTTCTTCTGATTTATTTTTATCAGAATCAGATTTTTCCTTTGCATCTTCCGATACATCATCTGATTTTTTGCTTAATGAGATTTCATCAGGGATAATATTGAGAATTCTTGTTTTTTCCCTTGCATTCTTTTCATTATCTTCTCTGCTTTCAGCTTCAGATTTTTCCTCGGATGATTTAGTTTTCTTATAGACTTCAGCATTCGGATTATGCTGATTTTCGCCGCATCTGACACAGAATCCCGCATCATCAGGCAGCATCTTTCCACATTCAGGACAAATCATTCCAATACCTCCAGAAATAAATTTTGCTCCATAACAAAATTATAACATTTGTACTACTGTTTGTCAACAAACAAAATACAATTTTTATAAAAAATATAAAAAACAACCATCTTTATCGTATAAAAAAGCCATCTGCTTCATTATAAATTACCACGAATTCGATGGATTATTTTTGCAGGGGTGACCAATGGTCGCCCGCCCGAAATTCTAATAAAACCGCAACGGGCGACCAGTGGTCGCCCCTACAGAATAAACCATCGAACTCACGTTTATTTACTTATTCACATTTATTTCATGGCTCGACCACAAAATACTAAAAATCGGGAACGGCAACTTGCCGCAAAAGCTTGACCAAAACTTTTATTTTTTGTTGTCGAACTCATGTTAAATTACCGCTTTGCTATGTTTTTATTTATGCTTATCACCTCATCAGCTATTCTTTTCTCAACAGGAACAGGCGCATAGAGTGGCTTGCTTACATAATACCCCTGAATCAAATCAACTCCGCAGTTTATAACCGTTTTCATCTCATCATATGTTTCAACGCCCTCTGCAAGAACTTTGATATTTTTTGTATTTGCAAATTTTATCAGGTTCTGCATAATGTTTATTCTGCTTTCATCTTTGTCACAGCCGCTGATTATTGAACGGTCTATCTTGATTATATCAGGCTCTGCGGTTATCAGTGCATATTCGCTGTTGTAGCCTGTACCGAAATCATCAAGGGCAATCTGTGCATTCCATTTTTTCATACGCAGCTTCTTTGCATCGGCATATGTACTGTTTGCCTCCTCGCCCTCAAGAATTTCAAGCACGACACCAGAGAGCATATCGCTGTATGTTTCCTCTATTTCATTTATAACCTCTCTGCTAAGACTACAGTTTGATATGGAATTTATAAATATCTTTGAACCCTTTGCAATATTTCCTGCTTCGACCTGTATTCTGAAATCTTTAAGCGACTGAGTCCATGTAAGACATTCGACATCTGCGAGCTTTGCACCGGTCTTTGCAATTCTTATGAAATCAAGAGGAGATTTTATTATATCGGACTGTGGACGCATAAGTGCCTCATATCCGTAAATCTCACCGTTTTTAGCATTGATAATCGCATGAAACGCATATCTCACACTCTTTTCATCAATTATGCGGTTCATTTCCTCTGTACCTGTTATAAGAATTGAATCCTTGCTGTATACGCTCATATCAAATTCAGCTATGCTGCCTTTTACACTTTTCTTTATTGTATACATTGCAAAGTCCGAATACTTCATAAGCATTTCATATGATTCCGAATGTTCCGGATACCATGAAATACCTGCACTTGCCCTGATTTTAAAATGGCTTCCGTCCGGAAGTATGCAGTAACTTGAAAGGAGTTTTTCTCTCACTTCGGATATTATCTTTCTTATTTCATACTTTGAATTGAATCCGCTGAGGAATACGCTGAATTCATCTCCGGACAATCTTGATACTATTCCGCCGTAATTATCAAATTCTTTCAGTACATTTGCTGCACTCTTTATGTAATCATCGCCGAAATCATGTCCGTATGTATCGTTAACATATTTCAGGTTATCAAGGTCAAGCATAAGAAACGCTGCTATTTTGAGATTGCTCTTAAGCTGGAATTTCTCTGCAACACGCTTATAGTATGCACGTCTGTTCAGAAGTCCTGTTGTCATATCATAGTCACGTTCATACTCAATCTGATGCTTTTCGACCATCTGGCTTGTTATATCCTGAACTACGCCGAGTATTTTCTTATTGTCATTGACCGTATTGAATCTGAGCCATTTTATACTTCCGTCAGCACTGTTTATTTTCAGTACTTTCTGATTATTCTGGAGGAAATCCTCATCAGGCTTTCCGGTAAAAAGTATTTTTTCCTTGCTTTTCTTGTTTATCCTGAGCGTGAATTCATAGTATTCCATATTCACATCTCCGTCAGGCAAATCATTTATTTCAAGCATTTTCACAAGGCTTTCAGAAACAAATACCGATTCAGTCATGCGGTCAACCATGAATACACCGATACCTATATCAACAAGGTTAATTATTTCAGAAACTCTTGATGCAGATTCCTCAACAGCCGTCTGCAAATCTTCAATAGCTTCTGTAAGCTTGTCAACCTCTGTGATGTTTGTAGTTGCGAACTGAAGAATTTCATTCGGCGGTGTATTTGCAAGAGTATCGACCACATCGCTGAATGGTCTGCATATTCTGCGGCTTATCATATCAGCGGCAATCATTCCGATTAATGATGATATCATCAATGATATAACAAGTGTTTTTATAAACTTATAGTATATAATCAGAAGCTGACTTCTTTCCGCCATTGATATAACAGCCCATTTATCAGAATAGTAAGGTGAATTCTTGCTGTATATGTCAAGATTGTATATGCAGCCCACTGATTCATATTCCGAATCCTGATTAAGCATTATAATATTTTCATTCATATTATAGCCTGTTACTATACGATTTTCACTTCCTATCAGTCTGGAATATACCGGACCGGAATGGAGCTGTACCCTATAGTTATTGGCACTGTTCACCTCTACACCAAGCACATAGCATGAACTGTCATTGAAAAAATCATTGGAGGGCATCTGCATAAGTATATTTTTTTCGGTTACACCTATCCCCACAACTCCATAAACTTCTCCATTTCCGCTTATAAGCGGAAGTGTATACTTTATGCTTTGTACATCTGAAGCGGAAATCTGAGAAAACTTTGTCCAATGTCCGAGTTCCTTTATGGATAATTCAGGATATTTTTCTGCATTGCTTATTGTATCATAGAAAAAACTGTAATTTTCCTCATCGCCATATATCATCTCAAGATTTACACTCCATTCGCTGTCAAGCATTATTCCATGACCGGCTGCAATGGAGGAATTTCCGGCTTCCATGAGTATATCATTTGTATTCATGCTGTTATCGGCATCAACGTCCCTGAGATATATGCATGATTTAGCTGTTCTGCCGTCAGTTGTCTTATATAAATCACCTGATTCAAAGATTACAAATGCATCATTTACATTGTTTTTTTTCATCATATATATTACTTCATCAGAAATTTTTTCCATTATTTCGGAGTTTATCTTCTTGCTCTCTGATATTGCTGAAATATCCTCATTGTTTTCATTGAGTATCTGTTCAACAGTTTGGTTTATATTGTATGCACTCTCATGTATCGCTGACCATTTCTGAACCATTTCTCTTTCAACATAATTTGCTCTGTTAGATGTTTTTTCATTCAGCATATCATATGCATAATGTTCTATATTTCCGAATTCACCACTTAATGCGAGTATACCCAGAAATACAACCGCCTGAAACATAATTATAAGCATTACAGGCAGAAAAATCTGCTTTTTCATACTTTTCTTTTTATTGCAGTCTTCCAAGATTCCGCCTCCTTTCACTTATATTTTCATGTTATATTAACGTGAGTTCGATAAAATTATATTTATATGGATATAATCATTGCTTTTCAAAGCAGTAGTCATATAAGTATATTATATACTATATTTCACTAAAATTCAACAGTTATTTGAACATATTCACAGAAATATATTAAACATATGATAAATCCTGCTTTTATCTGCATTGTTAAAATATAATATTAAATGTATTAATAAATATTCTGTTTTGTAATATTTGTAGAATTTTATTTTGGGTATTTAATTTTCTGTATATATGTTGTAAAATTAATTGTATGACTTGGTTCATAAACCGATGCAATAAAAATAAAAGGAGTGTATATTTTAAAATGGCATTGAACATTATTATATTCATCTTATCACTGATGATGAATATTTTTGTTACCGCAAACACGCTGCGTAAAGTAACAGACAGAAAATTTCAGTTTGTCGAAAAACATGACAATCTTCTGGACAAGACTGCAATAATATGTTCCGTTATCGCACTTGTCCTCGGAATTTTCGATTCAATAAGCAAATCATTCCTCGGTCTTCATAATTACTATATAACTTCTGCTGTATATATGGCTGCAAGTCTTTTCCTTGCATCTGCCATCGAAAGCAGTACAAAATATAAAAAATTTCTTGTGTTCTGTACAAAGACATTCACAATAGTAATGCTTCTTGAACTTTTCGTTTTCAATTTCGGCTCATACAACATGATTATGGGAAATTATCCCGAAATGACATTCTCCGTTGATGAGGCTGAAATTCAAACAGAGGATAACAATACAACTGATATTTCATATACATTTTATGATATAAATATTCCTGTAGGTTCTGTTTCTTTGGATACTGAAATAATCGGCACCTGCAAGCCTTTTATGTTCAAGCTGAATATTGCTGATGAAACAAGTCAGCCGCTTCGTGAGAATGCTGCAAGAATATGGGCAATTCCCGGATACAAGGATTCATATATCACCCCTGTTCTTCTTTCAGGCAATGTTTCAGATTTACAGGTAAAAGTATATCTTCCGGACTCTCAGGACGTAACTATACATTCTGTAACTGTAAATGCTCCTGTTCCTGTCCATTTCTCATTTGCAAGATTTCTGGTGCTTATGGGATTCCCACTGTTTGCATATTCAGTTCTCAATCTCAGAAAATTTACACAGAGCGTAAAAGATGACCATGGATTTTTCAGAATATGCATCAAAATCGCTGCAATCTGTTCAATGGCTGCACTCACACTTATGATGTTCACAAGCTGGTATACCGATGCCGGCTTTGAATCATTGTTCTCTCTCACCGAAGGCGACCAGATGACACAGGATATTGTCGATGCATTTGAAAGCGGTCACACATACATGACTTTTGAACCCAGTGAGGATATGCTTGCACTGGAAAACCCATATGATACAAACCAGCGTCTTGAAGAAGGTCTTGGAATGTTCTCCGATTATGCATGGGACCATCTGCTGTATAACGGCAAATACTACTCATACTATGGCATTGCTCCTGTTGTGCTTCTTTTCCTGCCTTATCATATGATAACCGGATTCTACTTCCCTGCGGTAATAGCTGTATACATCTTTTCAATGATAGGAATTATATTCCTTTCAGGGATTTACACTGAATTCACAGAAAGATTCTTTCCAAAGCTCCCTGTCGGAATGGCTGTTACAGGCGGCATAGTAATGCTCGCATCATGCGGCATATGGATAAGTATGGGCAGACCTGAATTCTATGAAATTGCCATTGCCAGCGGCTTTGCATTCATATGTTCGGGTGCATATTTCTTCCTTACTTCCAATATAATGAATGACGGCAAAATCTCACTCAAACGACTTGCTTTATCATCTGTACTGCTTTCACTCGGCGTACTCAGCCGCCCTACAACTGCTGTTTACTGCGTATGTGCTGTCATATTCATACTCATGGCATACAGGAAAGCAACTGTACAGTGCGGCAGAAAGACTCCTGTTAAATACCTTTGCTGTGCATTTCTCCCGTTTGTTCTGATAGGCAGTATTCAGATGATATACAACTATGTAAGATTTGGTTCACCGCTTGATTTCGGAATACAGTATTCTCTCACTATCAATGATTTCACCAAGGCTCAGTATCATACAAAATTCGTTGCAGTAACAATATTCAACTATATATTCAATATGCCTGCATTTATTCCTGAATTCCCGTTCATTAAGACAACATTCTATGATTTCAACGTTGACGGATTCTATTACAAGGATTTCACATATGTAAACGGTGTTCCTCTCGGACTTATATTCAGAGCAACTCCGGTAATCGCATATTTATTCACTAAAAAAGCATATTTTGCATCAGATAATCCGCTGAAGCGGAAAAATACCGCTTATATCGGAATATTCAGCATTGCCGCACCTCTTGCCATACTCTGCTCAATATGGGAAAGCGGATATTCAGCAAGATATACAGCCGATTTCTCATGGGAAATACTTATCGGAGCATATGTAATTCTCTATACGCTTATACTTAAATGCAAAAGCGAGGATATGAGAAAAATCATATGCAAAACATTTGTTGCCGGAGCAATGATAAGCTTTGTTGTGGATTTTGCACAGGCATACTCATTCTTCATGGCAAAGGGTGTAAGCGAGAATTATGAAGCAAGCTATTATGTGTTTGCAAGAATGTTTGATTTCTGGAAATAACAGCAAGCGGCAAGATGCCGCCAGCTTTTTGCGGCAAGTTGCCGCCTCCCATTTTTAGTCAATATTCTTCTTTATGGTAGTCAATAATATAAACTTACCTGACAAATAACCATATATCAGCATAAAAGTGGTCGGGTAGGTACAAAGTGAATTAATAAAGCTAAGCAACGAAACTAAAAGTTTTTTGCCCAGCTTTTTTTCAAAAAAGCTGGTGGTTTCCAAAGGCAAA
>JBJEQS010000217.1:0-2251 GCA_051881875.1 Oscillospiraceae bacterium | reverse complement strand
TGCACATAATACTTATCATGTCGCTGTCAGGAGTATAAGGAAGGATTCTATAAATATGTTCCATAGCGACTTGTCTGTCCTGTTTGTTGTATATACATATTAAATTTGCTTCCTCAACGGTAAAATATCCGGGTGCTATTTTCTTCTTTTCATCAGCCATATGTCATGCTCCTTTCGTTGTTCTTAACATGTTCTTTCTCATTGGCCGGTTTTTCCGGCACGCTGGCGACCTGTGCTTTTTTCTCTTCAAGACGTTTTCTAAGTGATGGTCTCTTTCCTGTTTTTATTTGCTTATCAGCATCTGTCTTTCTACCGGAATCAGAGTCTGCCTGATTAAGTGCTTCCTCCTGCTTTTCTTCTGTTTCTCTGCTATTTTCTATCCGCTCTTCGGAAGGTTTCTTCAAATTATTCAAGTAATTATCTATATGATTATAATTTTCCTCGAGCTGTTCTTCTATTTTTGCAAGTGGTTTATACTCTTCGATTTCCTTAATGAATTGTTGTGCCTTTTGTCTATCCTCCATCAATCCATCTTCATTGCTTATAAGTTCCTTAAAGTAAGAAACCATATATCCGGCTTCTCCCTTTTCTAAATCGTCTGAAATAGTCTTTACTTGTGCCTCTCTGTCTGTAACCTGGTCGGCATACGCATATGGGTCAAAATCATGCATAAACTCATCAATCTTTATTGCTAACGACATAGATGGAGGTAGCTCTTCTAAAAGAGTTCTTTCTTCTCGAATCTGACTTAATATCTCTGCACAAAGAGGTGGGATCTCACCTCTTATTTCCATTTCCGGGTAATGGTCAATAAGCCTTGCAATCATTTCCATTGCTTGCTTATTCTCCTTTACTCCCGGGACAAAATTTAACGTATCAAGATCAAAGGTCTGTCCCACTAATACATCAATTTCCATGCTGAATTCTTTATCAACTCTTGGAACATCAAGACCGATTGACTTAATACCATTTAATCTCTCAGATGGAATAGCTTCAAAAAGTCTTATTGCCTCATCAACGCTCTTTACTCCTTCATAATGCTCACCAAGAGCGTGGTATTCACAGCATTCAGCCACAACTAAGGTTACGGGCTCCTGTGCTTTTTCCATTGTTTGACTTCTTTGCAGCTGTATTTCTCTTAATTCATTTTCAATGCCTGTAATAAGCTGCGATGCCGTCTTTCTGATTGTGTCCATGGATTCCTTTAACTCAGGCATCTCTTTTCCGGAAGACCAGCCTGCCACATAGGCAAAACTATACTCGCTCGTATCAATACCAAAATGTTGGCATACAGTATAAGCCACTGACTCAGCTTCCACTTCTTTAGTAGATCTGCTTTTCTTCTCTCCTTCTTCAATACCTTCCACTCGGACATTATCTTTATCGTGAAGCAAGGAATGTGCTATTTCATGAACTGCAGTCTTTACAGTCTGACTTTCTCCCATATCATTTTGTATGACTATCCTTTGTTCAGACGGCGAGAAATACCCTTTTGCTTCAGATGAAATATCCATATATTCCATAGGAACCGGTGATACTCTCTCTAGTGCTTTCATAAAGTCCTCAAAGTTTTCAACCGTAAATTTGAGTTCATCTGCTCCAAGAGATGGAATATCTTTACCTGTTGTCTGACTGACATCAAACACTGTTACCGGCTTAAATGCAGGGATCACTATCTCAACCTGTTCAGTCTTTGGTTTTCCATCTTCTCCAATCACAGGCTTTCCTGTATTCTTATCTATGACATCAACTTCCTGCTTTTTCTTATATGGTGCAGGTGCCATTATCCTTATTCCCTTTTCACCTTTATTTACATGTCTGTCAAAGTTCTTTTGCCAGGAATTGAATCCGGCCACAAGTGTTGCATCAGGCTTTTGCATCGCAATAAGCAAAGTGTTGTTGAAGGAATAATTATGAAACTTTGACATGGTATTCAAATATGTTTTATATCTTTCTGAATCAAACAGTTCCTTAAGCCCCTGTTCCAATTTTTCCGTAATCTCTTTTACAGAGTCTTTCTTTTCTGCCATATATCTGCTCCCTTCAAAAATAAAGGCGAAGGATTTCTCCTTCGCCAAATTTTTGTTATTTCAATGTGTTATAATGACTGTTCCTTCTTCTTACCTTTTTCAAGAGCCTTTTCAGGTGATTTCTTCTCCATCTCCTTGGATTCTTTCTTTTTATCTTCAAGACGTTCCTTAAGAGATGTCTTTTCCTTGTCACCCTTATCCTTTGGCTTATCGGCAACTGC
>JBJEQS010000216.1:4736-9890 GCA_051881875.1 Oscillospiraceae bacterium | reverse complement strand
CTTTGGAATCCGCCAGCTTTTTGAAAAAAGCTGGGCAAAAACTTTTGGTTTCGTTATTTTATTTACTTGTAACATTTTGTTTTATGGCTCGACCACAGAATTAAGTTATTTTGTGCTGCCAGTAAACAATGCGAAATTGACCAATGCGGTCGAGCCGGTAATCAAGGTGAACGTTGGAACTAAGCGGCGTTAAGCCGCTTGCTACGAACCGGAGGCGGCACCTTGCCGCCCGCACGCTATTCGCATATATCATCATAGATTATTCTGTAATCATTTTCCGGAAGGTCAAATGTTATCTCATCTTTCTGCGTCATTGTCTTTATATCGGCACTTACTGCACTGTCGTTTGTAAACATATAAATATAATCGCCTGCATATACAGCTCTTACAAATGGCATTGAATTGCTTGTTACAGAACCTATTTCCCTGAATTTTCCGTCCTCATAGCAGAACAGATGATATGCATAAATGGTATTGTCAACATTTGCTGTTGTAGGGAATCCGATTATATTTCTCTCACTGCTTAAAAGCAATGCTTTTCTGTCATATACCGCATCAGACGTTACTGAATGTGCATAATCTCCTCTTATGCTTGCAATTCCGCACTCCTGCAAATCGCCGTTATCCGATACATCAAACATTACAAGCTTTACTCCGAGTTCAAGTGCCTGCTCATTTGCATCTACTCCGAATCCTAGAAGCAAATCATCGCTCCAGTTCCATAAGAATGAGCTGTATCCGTTTATCTTGAATTCATCGGTTATAACAGGATTGGTCGGCTCTGAAAAATCTATCGCAAACAACGGGTCTGTCTGTTCATATGTTACTACATAGCCAATTTTTCCTTTGAATGTAACTGACTTTATGCTCTCTGTTTCCGCAATGCCTGTTATTTTGCCGACTGTATTCATATCCATATCAAGTACAAATACATTGTTTGAACGACCGCTTCCATAACTTGCAACAAAGCCTTCCTCCTCATCATACACCTCACGGTAATAATTGGTATGGCTTGATGTGGTTGCTATTCTGAAATATCCCTCGTATTCGTCCATTGAGAACTGATTGAGTACATATCCGTCAACTTTTCCTGATTTTTCCGGAGTTATAACTCCCTCATTAACGGAAAATCTTGTTATTTCAGTCTTTTCACTACCGTCATTATTATAATCTCTCTGCGTAATGTATATATTATTGTTTGAACAGTACATATCTCCGTTGAATCCTGCAACAGATACGATTGATACAGGCTTGGATATGCTGTTTATATCAAGTCCTGCTATATTCACATATGATACGGAAGATGTCTGATTATTCCAGTCCTTGGGAATATAAATATCCTCACTGCTGATACATTCAGAATCATCATATGAATTTCCGCAGGTCGGAATATACTTGCTGTAATCATCTCCGTCATATGTTGCCGCATAGTAACTGTTCTGATTTGTTGTAAGATACAGAATATCGCCTTTCATTCTTGAATCTGAATAACCGCCTGACTGATAATATGTTTCCTTTAATTCGGGAGCTTTTGCCGATACATCAAATACCATAACCTCTGTGCCAGAATAGCTGTAATACTGGTTATCATCATAATTGTTTACAGTTGATATGACTATAAGCTTATCGCCCGAAAGATACATTTCATTAGCGTAACACTCTTTATCTGTGTTTTCATGAAAATCAAATGTTGTCTGATTTCCGAATGTACCGTCAGAATTTATTTCAACGCTGACAAGACAATTTGCTTTGTAATTGGATATGAAATATATGCACTCTGAATTTGCCTTGATTATATCCGCCTCTGCAATGCCCTCAACCTGCTGTAATGTGTCATATACATCACTGCCGGAACCGCCTGCTGTATCAGCATTGCTTACAGCGTCATCAGCGACAGCTTCTTCCTCTGATGCCATTCCGCCGTCATTTGTTGCCATATCGCCTTGTATCATATCCTCTGCGGGTGATTCAAGATAAATCTCTCCGGTTGCATTCTCAGTTTTTTCATTACCGCCGAATAATCTGTCGAAAAATCCTCCTAATCCGCCATTGTTTTTCTGCTGTTCTCTTACATTTTTCTTCATCTGCTGATAAATTTCATCATAGCTTTCGGGGTGGGTAAAATACAAATCCTCCGCCGATACATCATCGGAGCTGTCAGCCGACATTTCCTCGTCAGCCATTTCGGAATTATCGCTTGTTTCTGTATTTTCAATCTGCATTTCACTCTTATTCTGCATATTCGGAATGATATTAACCGCTCCGACCGTCAGAACCGCACAGGCGGCAATTGCTGAAACCCATCTTATTATATTTTTTGTATTTGTTTTGTTACTCATAATTTTATTTCTTTCAATAAGTGACGGAATGTTTTCCGGTTTGAGTTCCTCAGGAACTTCGGGAGTCTGCATTACTTCTTTTATCTTATCACTCATAAAAATCATCTCCTTAAACTGTCAGATAATTCTTTAATTTTTCTTTTGCTCTTGCAAGCTTTGAACGGATTGTATTATCCTTTATTCCGCATATCGCTGATATTTCCCTGCTTGAATATCCGTCAAGCACTGATAATGAAAGGATTAATCTCTCCTCATTGTCAAGCTTATACATAGCCTCGGCTACCTCAAGATGTTCAAAGTCAAATGTATTTCTGAGAGTTTCCTCGTATTCCGAAATATCCTCAATATCAGAGGACGGATTACAGTATTCAGCCTGTTTTTTCTTTATTTTTGCGGCAAGAATTTTAAAAATCCAGCTTTTGAATGCGTTTTCATCTCTTAGTTTTTTTATTGATGAAAATGCGTCAAGAACCGTTTCACTAACCGCATCTGCCGCATCATGCTGATTTCTTAAACTGTAAAAGGCGATATGATACAAGTCCTGATATACTGTTGCATATAGTCTTGAAAATGCTTCACTGTCACCATTTACGGCAAGTTTTACATCTTTTTGAAAATCTTCTTTTTTCATATGTACAAATCACCTCGTATAATTTTATTTGATTTTGCTTATGTAATAATCATATATTTTCTGAGAATTTCTGTCAACAGGTATCTCATCAACATCACCATATGAATACAGCTTTATCTTATGCGGCTGATTATCTTTATCATATCTGATACCGTAAAGCGTATCCTGTCCATAATCCCACATATGCTGATTGCCATATGTAAAATCTGAATTTTCATCAACCTTTTTAAGCATACTGTATATGTATTTCATATCATTTTCAGTAAAATTGCTTTCTGTACCCTCCGACTGCTCCATTATATCAGAAAATTTCTCCATTTCTTCCTCAAATGTAATATCATCGGAAATTTCTGAAAAATCATAATCATATATTTTGCCGTATTTATCAATAAAGATACCTGCGTTTCTATATCCGTTAATCTCCGACCCATTCTGATGGTTATTTATCAGAATTATATCTCCCTCAACAATACTCTCATTATAGAAAATAATTCCGCATATTGAAAGCATAAGCAACGATAACACTGCTATGAATATTTTTCTTTTCATATGTACAAATTACCTCGTATAGTTTTATTTGATTTGGCTTATGTAATAATCATATATTTTCTGAGAATTTTTGTCAAGCGGTTTTTTCTCGTTATCACCGTACGAATATATCATTATTTTTTCAGGCTGATTGTTTTCATCATATCGAATACCGAAAAGCGTTTCCTGTCCATAGTCGTACATGATATGCTCTGTTTTAAAATCCGCATTTTCATCAACATCATTCAGCATACTGTATATGTATTTCATATCATTTTCGCTGAAATTGCTTTCTGTACCCTCCGACTGTTCCATTATCTCTGTCATATTCTCAAGCTCCTGTTCAAACGCCATAGGCGGAAGCTCCGAAAAATCATACTGATAAACCTTTCCGTATCTGTCAATAAAATTTCCGCTGTTCTGATAGCCCCATGCTAAGTTTTGATAGTTTATTATCATAACTATGTCGCCTGTTTCTATATCGGAAATATCCTCCTCTTTGTACGGCATACTTCTGCACCCTGCAAGCATAATCATTGATAATACCCCTGCGAATATTTTTCTTTTCAATCTGTCATCTCCTCTCCTGAACTGTCAATGCATTGTTTTACAGTTTCATAATATAAGTGCTGAAAAAATTCTGTTTTGTTGCATTGGAAAATAAGGTTTGTATGATTATACAAATTTTATATTTTATATTTGGATATAAATAACAAAAAAGAATGCCTCTGCATATTTCTATGCAAAGGCATTTCTCTATATATTCAATTACCCTTATATAATTGATATAACTTGATTAAAGTTTATTTATTGCACCGATAAGGAATTTCTTAATCTGTGAAATGTCCTTTACATCTACTGCACCATCATTGTTAATATCAGCATTTGCCAAACCTGTACCGCTGAGAGTCTGCATCTTAACTATATGCTGTGCTACAGCTGTTACATCTCTTACATCAACTTCACCATTGTTTGTTGCATCGCCCTTTAATGAAGCTGATGGGAGTACAGGCTGGTCATCTTTTGTTGTAGTTGTAGTAGTTGTTGTATTAGGCTTTGTTGTGGTTGTAGTTGCAGGTGCAGTTGTTACAGCCGGAGTTGATGCATCTGTATACACCTTGATTGAATCGATTGTGAATGTTCCGCAGTCAATCCACCAGATACCAAACTTGAGTTCTCCGCCGTAGTTGTACTGGATTATATCTGCTGTTGCTGAATCTACATTCCATGTGATTGTTCCGGTCTTGCCTGATATTGTCTGTTCCATTTCTTCTGTCTGTGTCCAGTAATCAGGTGATACCTTTGTTGATGAACCGAATGCTCCCTGCCATTTGCCGATTTTATCTGCTGTTGTTGAAATATTGATTTCAACTTTCTTTACCTTAGCTGTTGCAGGAATTCCGAATTCTGCCCATTCCCAGCCTATCATCTTATCGTCCTTAGGAAGTGCTGAGTAATCTATTTTTTCATTCGGCTTGATTTCATATGCACCGTTTCCTGATGGTGCGGCAGTAGTAGCAACTGTTGTCTGCTTGGTTGTAGTAGTTGAAGGAGCAGTTGTTACAGCCGGAGTTGAAGCGTCTGTATATACCTTGATTGAGTCGATTGTGAATGTTCCGCAGTCAATCCACCAGATACCAAACTTGAGTTCTCCGC
>JBJEQS010000216.1:0-4636 GCA_051881875.1 Oscillospiraceae bacterium | reverse complement strand
ACCGTTTCCTGATGGTGCGGCAGTAGTAGCAACTGTTGTCTGCTTGGTTGTAGTATTTGAAGGAGCAGTTGTTGTAACAGTAGTTGTTGTAACCGGTGCGGTTGTTGTTACGACAGGTTCTGTAACAACAGGAGTATTGTTTACTGCACCGATACCGTTAACATTGCTGTCAACTGTACCTGTTTTGTATATTGAATAAAGACCTGCGGCTGCACCTACAAGACCTGCATTATAGTCGAGTGCAACTTCATTTGATTTATAATCGTCAATTACATCGCTGTATGTTCCGTTTGCATCAGCCGGACCGCCTACAAGAGCACCTGTAAGGATATGTCCGTTTGATGAATACTGCTTGTTATCACCCATTTCATCATAGCTGTTGTAGCCTGATGCAGCTCTGTGGTGAGCATTCTTTGCTGAATTTGAAGCAAAGCCCATAACAAAGCAGGTATTTGCCGGATTCTGTCCGAGGAGATATGTCATCTGACCTTTACACCATGCACTGTAATCAGCATTTGAATTCTTTGTTGCAACGAGAGCACAGAGCTGCATTGCTGCATTATATCTTGCACTGCCCCATTCACTCATGCAGAGGTATGAATTACTTGAACACTGTGTTGAGAGGTATGAATTAACCTTGCTCCAGTCGCCTGTGATATGAGCATAAAGGCAGGCAGAACCGAGTTCAACATTGTTCCAGCTGTGTACCCAGCCGATGTATTCAAGCTGATTGCTTGCACAGTCATTCTTGTATGTTTCTTCATTTGTAGCGAGATAGAGCCAGCCTGCTGCCCATGCAATATCGTCCTTTACACTTGTTGAGCCATAGAACTTTGAGCAGTCGCCGTCTGATGTTGACATATTATTTTTGGCATAATTGTATATAGCCTTTGCATATTTAAGGTCTTCAGCATTACCGAAGTTTATGTAGTTTACTGCGAGAGCAGCAGCATATTCAGCCGCAATATCGCCGCAGCCTGATGTTCTCCAGTCGCAGCCGCCTCTGTCGCCCTGATTTTCAGGAGCACCCCAGTAGTCATGGTCAGTATCTCCAAGACCTTTCTGGATACAGATTTTTGAAATTGAATCGCCTGAAAGAACTACTGATTTCTTGAAGAAATCTGCAAAATAATTTGAAATTGTCTTATAGTGAGCTGTCTGACCGAGTGAATCAAATGAATCCTTGAATTCATAGTAAGCCCAGCCGAGAGTTGAGGCTGTATAACCCTGCGGAAGACCGAACATAGCGTGGTCACCTGCATCATGGAAGCCGCCGTCTACTTCATCACTTGTATGGCAGTTTCCTCTCCATGAGAATGCACTTGTTGAATCAACCTTAGTACCGCACATATTTGCATCATAGAAATACATCGAATACTGAAGAAGCTTCGCATAGTTATCATTATCAGCTGCTGATACCTTTTCTGTCTGAATACCGGCGAGAGGAGCTGCTGCTACTGATGCAAGCATTGCAATGCTTACAACAGCAGACTGTAAACTTTTTTTCTTATTCATGGGTAAAATCATCCTTTCAAAAATATGTAACATAAAAATTATTTTGTATTTATTATTATACAGTATTTTTTTTAAATTTCAAATGCTTTTTATAAAAATTCAATAAATGTTAATAATTTGTTATTAAAGAAAACGTTACCATTATTGAAAATTAAAAAAACATTGTTTTGTAATCATTTACATAGAATTTTTCAACACAAATCAGAATTTTTAAGCATTTTTCCGCTGATTTCGGCAATAATTTATTTTTATATTATAATGTACATGATTTTACTATATAACAAAAAGAAATAACCGCCACTCCTAAGAAAAGTTCGGTTATTTCTAATAACTATTCTTCTATGGGGCAAACCGCTTACTTACGGTGTCCTCTTTAATTATTATTATACTTAGAAATTAAAATATGTCAAGAGTAATTTTCTAGATTTGCATACAGAAAACCTGCCGCTTGATTTTTACTGTGTTATATGGTAATATATAATTGTATATTTATCTTTAAAGGAGAGTTTTTTATTATGTCCAATACAAACAGCTATGAAAGCCCTTTCTGCACACGATATGCAAGCGAGGAAATGCAGTATATTTTCTCCGCAGACAAGAAATTTACCACATGGAGAAAGCTCTGGGTGGCTCTTGCCCGTGCTGAAATGAAGCTCGGACTTCCTGTTACTCAGGCTCAGGTTGACCAGCTTGAAGCAAATATAAACAATATCGACTATGAGGTTGCAAAGGAACGTGAAAAGGTTGTACGCCACGATGTAATGTCCCATGTTTACGCATACGGAAAGGTTTGTCCTGATGCAGAGGGTATAATTCATCTCGGTGCTACATCATGCTATGTAGGCGATAATACCGATATTATTATTATGCGTGACGCTATGCAGGTTGTCCGCAGAAAAATCATCAATGTTATGAATAATCTTGCAAAATTCGCTGATAAGTACAAGGATATGCCGGCACTTGCATATACACATCTCCAGCCTGCACAGCTTACTACTGTCGGCAAGAGAGCAACTCTCTGGCTTAATGAACTCCTTATGGATTTCAATGACCTTGAATACAGAATTTCAACACTCAGTATGCTTGGTTCAAAGGGTACTACAGGCACTCAGGCATCATTCGTTGAACTCTTTGACGGCGATACTGCAAAGGTAAAGCAGCTTGAAAAGATGATTGCCGAGGAAATGGGATTTGATACGGTTGTACCTGTTTCCGGTCAGACATATTCCAGAAAAATTGATTCACAGATTCTATCTGTACTCAGCGGAATTGCACAGTCATGCAGCAAATTTTCAAATGATATGAGAATTCTCCAGAGCTTCAAGGAAATGGAAGAACCAAGAGAAAAAGGTCAGATTGGTTCATCAGCAATGGCTTACAAGAGAAATCCTATGAGATGCGAAAGAATTACATCACTTGCAAGATATGTTATGATAGACAGCCTTAATCCTGCATTCACAGCCAGTACACAGTGGTTTGAAAGAACTCTTGACGACTCTGCAAACAAGAGAATTTCTGTAGCAGAGGCATTCCTCGGTGTTGATGCTATTCTCAATATCATGATGAATGTAACAGACGGTCTTATCGTATATCCTGAAATAATCCGCAGAAGAATTATGGCTGAACTTCCGTTCATGGCTACTGAAAATATCATGATGGACGCTGTAAAGAAGGGCGGAAACCGTCAGGAATTGCATGAAAAGATAAGAGAATATTCAATGATTGCCGCTGAACAGGTTAAAATGTACGGCAAGGAAAATAATCTCTGTGAGCTTATACTCAATGACCCTGTGTTTATGATTACAAAGGAAGAACTTGATGCAACACTCAAACCGGAAAACTATACAGGCAGAAGCAGTGAACAGGTATCAGAATTCCTTGATGAGTTTATCAATCCGATACTCAATGCCAACAAGGAAGCTCTTGATGAAAAGGCTGAAATAAATGTATAATATTTCTGAATAACATATGAATATAATGCCAAAACTCCTTACGGAAAATAATTTCAGTAAGGAGTTTTTTTTATGTATATAAATTCAAGGACAGACCTTGCGGTTGAATGTGTATCAAGAAAGACAGTAAAGGAGGGCATAACGCAAACAAAAAGAGGGGGATTTTTCCGCATAACCGAAATAATTATCGAAAATGATGATTGTGCAAAGGAAATCGGCAAGCCTAAGGGAAAATATATAACAATGGAAACGGATTGCCTTAACGGATTGTGTGGAAATTATAATGATATGGCACAGGAATTTGCAGATGAACTGAAACAGCTTATCCCCGATGGAAATATCCTTGTTGCAGGGCTTGGAAATATGGATATAACTCCCGATTCACTGGGAGTAATTGCCGCAGAAAATGTTATTGCCACAAGACATCTTAAAGATATGGATACCGATGATGAATTTTTCAGCAAATTAAGGTCTGTCAGCGTTCTTATATCGGGAGTAATCGGAAACACAGGCATTGAAACTGCTGAAATTATAAAATCAGTTGCAGACAGTATCAGACCATCTGCAATAATTGCGGTTGACGCCCTTGCCTGTGCAGATATATCAAGGCTGGGAAAAACTATTCAGATAAGCGATACGGGGATATGTCCCGGAAGCGGTGTTCAGAATAAAAGAAAGGAATTATCCGTTAATACGCTTGGAATACCTGTAATTGCGATTGGTGTGCCTACTGTAATGGATATGTACACTATAATTGAAAACTGCATGGAAAAAGAGGCGGACAGGAATATTCCGAATATGATGGTAACTCCCAAAGACATTGACAGGCTTTCGGAGTATTCGGCAAAGCTGATAGCAATGGGGATAAATCTTGCCTTGCAATCGGATTTATCTGCTGAAGATATTGAAAATCTTCAGTTTTAAATAACATAACGTGAATTCGATGATTTCATTTCTGTAGGGGCGAACTGCGTTCGCCCGTTGTGGTTTACTGGAAATTTTATCAGGCGGCTTTCAGCCGCCCAACCTTTTTTTATAAAAAGGTTGCCAAAAAACTTTTTTAGAACGATTGAAGGGCGGGGGCAAGCCCCCACACCCCCATTTCGCTGTAAACAGCGACCAAAGGCTCTGCCTTTGGAAACCGCCAGCTTTTTAAAAAAAGCTGGGCA
>JBJEQS010000215.1:0-9899 GCA_051881875.1 Oscillospiraceae bacterium | reverse complement strand
TCGCTTATTATTCCATTGATTTTAACCATTAAATCCGTTGTATCAGCGTGTTTGCGTTTTCTTTGTACAAAATCATATACGGCTCTGATTGCATCAACCTCTTTTTTATTGTCTGCCGAAATATCATTTCTTCCAAAATACTTATACAATCGGATTATTTCAGATGCATATAATGTAAATTTTTTCTTTATTTCAATACTGCTACAAACAATATCAGCTGCATTTTTTAATTCTGCTATTTTATTAAAATCCTTAGCGTCTATCAAATTCTGCAATTCATAATCATTATCTTTCAGATGTTTCTTTACTACGAGAATATCATCTGTAATTCTTTTAATTAACTCTTGCTTATCAATAGTCGGATCATCTCCGCCATTACCGCCTTTATTTGCTGTATAATCAGCAAGTGCCTTTTTGAGTGCTTTAACAATACCTATGTAATCAATAATCAAGCCATTGCTTTTACCTTCATTTACTCTGTTTGCTCTTGCTATTGTCTGCATTAATGTATGTGCCTTTAATGGTTTATCAAGATACAGACATGACAAACTCTTCACATCAAAACCTGTAAGCCACATTGCACAAACAAATACAACCCTTAATGGATTATCCGAATCCTTGAATTCATCATCAAGCTTACATTTTTCCATTTTAGTCCTGTGATATTTAATATCAAGTCCCCACTTTTCAAAGGTCTTGATTTCATTCTGTTCCTGACTGATTACAACAGCCATTTCAGTATTTTTCATCCAGTTTATTTTTCTTTCAAATTCCTGTGTTTCCTGCTGGGTTGCGTTCTTCAGTTCAGCTTGCAGTTCCTTGATTTCCTGTTCCCAGTATTCCTGGACAAAGTTATACATCCTTACACAAGTAACCTTATTCAGACATACAAACATAGCTTTTCCGCTTGTCCACAAATCCGAATAATGTTTTACAAAATCCTTGGCAATTGAACGTAGTCTTGGTTCGGCAGTAAGAATATGTATTTCCTTTGCGAATTCTTTTTCCAGTTTCTCCTGCTGATTTTCATCCAAATCAGCTTCTTCTATTGCATCAAGAATTCTGTCTGAAATTTCAGGATTTTTCAAATCTTTTATTTTTTCCCCTCTGTTTTCATAGTAAAGAGGAACAGTTGCACCATCATCAACAGCACGTTTAAAATCATATACAGAAATATATCCGCCAAATGTTCTTGCTGTAATATTATCGCTTGAAAGCAACGGAGTACCTGTAAATCCTATTCTTGATGCTGTTGGCAAAAGATGTTCAAGATTATCTGCAAATACACCATACTGACTTCTATGAGCTTCATCAGACATTACCAATATATCATGGTCGGGATAAATCGGCTCTGCATCAGGTTTATTAAATTTCTGAATCAAAGTAAAAATGAAACTTGCATTTGTATTTAATTTGCTTACAAGGTCATTCCCGCTTGATGCAATATATTCTTTAGATTTTACCTTTCCGAGAAGTCCGCAATTTTCAAAAGTATCACTAATCTGTTTGTTCAGTTCATCTCTGTCAGTAAGTATAACAATAGTCGGAGAACCTGCAAATTTTCTTCTTATCTTCTGTGCAAGAAACAGCATTGAATAACTCTTTCCACTCCCCTGTGTATGCCAGAATACACCTAATTTTCCGTTATTCAAGGCTCTTGCACCGTATGCCTTAACGGCTTCATTTACTCCAAGATACTGGTGATTTCTTGCAAGAATTTTTACTGTCTTTCCATCTGAATGGTCATACAGGATAAAATTTTCCAACAGGTCAAGAAAATTCTCCTTTTTACAGATACCACGAAGCATTGTTTCAAGTTCAACACAGCCTTCTTCATCTTCAGAAAGTCGTTTCCATTCATGAAAAAATTCGTACTTACTGCCGAGAGTTCCTATTTTTGCTTCGATACCGTTTGACAATATCAGAAATGCATTATAATAAAAAAGGTGCGGTATTGTATCTCGATAATCTGTATAGTTGTCTGTGTAGGCATTCTGCACATCAACATCTGTTCTTTTCAGTTCAACAAACATAAGCGGAATACCATTTACAAAGCCCACTATGTCAGTTCTTCTGCGATATAAATGACCATGTATTTTCATTTCCTTAACAGCAAGGAAATAATTATTATTCGGGTTTTCAAAATCTATTACTAAAGCTTTTTTTGTTTCATCTTTTCCCTTTGTTTTTACAGTTACGGGTATTCCGTCACGAATCAGATTATATTTTTCCTCATTAATCTGCATAAGCGAGGCTGTTAAAATGTATTTCAGCATTTTTTCTTCTGCCTCTTTTATCTGTTCAGCTGTAATCCAGGTATTAAGTTTTTTCAAGGCTTCTCGGAAATAACGCAAAAGCAGAATTTCCTTATATGATTTTCTGCCAATTGTACCATCTTCACCGAGCTTTTCTTTATCGTAAGCAAAAACAACGTCCCAGCCAAGTTCATTTTTTAAAAACTCCCCTGCTGTTTCCTGTACTAAAATATTTTCGGAGTATTCGTAACTCATTTTTTCACCTTCTTTTTCTGTGGCTTTATATCTTCAACTTCGGTCAAAGTTTTCAACATATCCTTGTTGTACCATATTCTATCAAAATATTCTGTGTATTGAGTAAATCCCTTACCTTTGTCATTAAATTTATATGTAATTGTATCACCACTTTTATATCCGTACCAATACGGACCGATAAATAACTTATTATCTACTCTCCAATAATAATCAAGTGTCATACAATCATATCCTTTCACAATTATAGAACCCTTATATCCTTTATTGTTTAATTTATTTGCCCAACTAACCATATCATTTATATCTTTTTCTATTGAACCCTTTACAACTTCTTCTTCTTTTTCACGCTCTTCAATATGAGGACTTTCAGGATTCATAGTAATAATTTGAAAATTCACACCTTTTTTCAAACAATTTTCAACTTTTTTTCCGTAATTATTGCGAAAACTTGTTAATCCAAAAGCAATCCCATCAACACGATACTTTGCTTTATCAATATATGGGTCATTTTCTCTGTTTCTTTCTGTACGAGAAGAATAAATTTTATCAATTCCCCATTCATCAAGAGGATTAATTTTTTCTCTATCAACAATTAAGGCGGTTAATATTGATATTACTGCTGATGCAATAAGAGAACACCCTACGCTAACACAAGAAATATTATCTATACAAACAAGAATAATACCTACAATCGTAATAATTAGTGCGACAATTATAGACTTCAAATTGATTTTCCCCATATTCAAACCTCAATTTCTCCACTCATTAATTTAGGTAACAAACGGTCACGAGCTTGTAATGATAACTTTATTTGCCTTTGTAATGTTTTTATTTTTTCAAAATATGAAGTGGCATATTTACAAAATTTCTCCAATTTATCTTTTGCTGGAATTAATAATTCTAACGCATTTACATCTTTTGCATAAACATGAGGTTGTGCAGAACCTTTTTGTAATATATCAAAACTCGATTTATTATCCTTTACAAAGCAATATACAAAATATATGTATGGTGTTGTTTCACTATCAACAAAAGAACAATCTGATGCAAAAACATCAACATTGTAAAGTCTTGAAAATCCTGCATTTGCACCAGAAGCACTTACTGTTATAACAGGTGCAACAGTATTTGCTTTATTATGATAATAGGCTGGTTCTAAACCACCTGCTACTACTGGAACTTCTCCTTCGGTAACTTGTGCCTTAGTTATTGTTTTTCCACGTTTAAATACAGCAATATCACCTAAAACTCCTTTTTTCCACCCTCTCGGCACACCATCAACAATTTCCGTATTCTCAAAGCCTGGGAAACGCAAATCAACAAACCATTCCTTATAAAGTCGCTGGACGGCTTCTTCAAGGAGTTTTATTTGCTTTTGGCTGTTTTCAATAAGGTCATCATAGGCGGAGAGAATTGAGGCTATTTTATCTTGAATTGATTTTTCAGGTAGTATAATCGGAAGATTCCTAATAATCGGTAAATTTACATGAGCTACAGTAGCTCCATTAGCAGTTCCTAATAACTCATATTGTTGTTTAGGTGCTAATAGGTAATATACAAGAAAATCTGAATTTACAATTTTCTTATTAGGACGAATTAAAACCGTTCTCTGTCCAAGACATACTTTTTGATTTTCTTTAATTATTGCCACATTTCCAGCTGGTGCTTCTCTCGCAAAAATCAAATCTCCTTCCATAGGAACGGCACGAACATTTCTTTTATTATAAACTTGTTCTGATACTCTATGAACTTCTTCAAGAATCAGTCTCCCTTTTCCAATATTCGGTGTTCGTATTAAAGGGTAGCCATCACCTTCATTCTTAGCTGTTGAATGTGGGCAATCTACAATAAATTCACAAACTTCTGATAATTTCATTTTATTTCCTCATTTTTAAGTTTTTCATACTGTTTTTTCCATGCCTTTGATGGTCTTCTACATATAGAATCATCTGTTACAAATGCACATACTCCATCAAGATGACAGTTAGCACAGATATTAGGATTATTTGCTCGACAACCATAAGTTTGATTTTCACTATCTTGAAGATTGAGTGGTGCTCTAAATGGAATTTTTATATTAGAATTCATTTTAGTATTTCCTCCAAATTCTTAGAAATGGTTTCCATAAGGGAATTTGATTCTTTCTGTAATTCAAGCAGTTCTGTTTTTATTTCAGACATTCTTTCTGCAAAGTCCACGCCGTCATCTTCAGCAGGTGCAACTCCTACATACGCTCCTGGTGTAAGAGAATATCCCTTTTCTTCTATGCTTATTTCCTGCTCATCATTGCCTTTGGCTTCAATAGTTGTATATGCGATTTTGCAAAGTCCCAAAATATCCTTATATTCACCCTCACCGAATTTTTCATAGAGCCATACAGCCTCTTTTGCAACAGCTATTTCTTCATTCTTTGCAATTATCATTTCATCATAGAGAGCCTGCACACGCTTTTTATCGTTACGTCCTGCGTGTTCAACTTCAATTTTTTCACGTTTCTGCAAATCTGCTAATTCTTCCTGTAATAGTTTAAGTGATTCATCAAAAGAAATTGCACAGCCTAAAATATTTTTGTATTCTGTTAAAAGCTGCTGATATTTTTCAATCTCCCCACGATACAGCCATACTATTGCATTGAGATTTTTCAGCTGCCATTCAGACCATTCGTTAAGTGTTCGGTCAACAACTGTATAGTAATTTCTTGCATCTATGAAAAGAACTTTATTCTTTATATTATCTGATTTTCCTTTATCAAAAAACCAAAGTGAACAAGGTAATGATTTTGTATAGAAAAAGTTATTTCCTACACTTATCATAACATCAACGTGACCTGTTTTTACAAGACTTTCTCTTATATCTTTATCCTTTTTCTGACTATCTGTTGCAGAAGATGCCATTACAAATCCTGCTCTGCCATTTTCATTAAGATACGAATAGAAATACGAAATCCAAAGGTAATTTCCATTTCCAACCTCTTTCTTATCATTTACCCCAGGCATACCAAAAGGTAATCTTTTCGCACTTTCAGCAGATTCAGCTTTAACCTTATCAACATTAAAAGGAGGATTTGCCATGACATAATCACATTTGCCGTCAAGATTATGTGCATCATGGTAGAAAGTATTTGCTTCATCCCCCGATTTTATAACACCAGTAAGACCATGTACAGCCATATTCATAAGACAAAGCTGAGCATTATATTCAACCTTTTCCTGTCCATAAAAAGTCATAGTATTATTAGCATTCATACCAACAGAATTTACAAAATCTCCTGATTGAATAAACATACCTCCTGAACCACAAGCAGGGTCAAGCAATACTCCGTTTTTAGGTTCGAGTATATTTACAATCATTTTTACAAGAGATTTCGGAGTAAAGAATACACCATCATCAGCCGCTATATTCTTTGCAAATTTATTAAGGAAATATTCATAAATACGACCAATAATATCCCCACCTACATCATCAAGTGCAGAGTTATTAAATATTCTGAGAATTTCAGAAAGTAATTTGTCTGAAAATATTGTATATTCTTTTGGCAATATGCCTGTAAGCTGTTCACTTTGTTCTTCAACCAACTGCATAGCATTATTAACAACTTCTCCGAGGCTGTTAAGTGGATTACCTGATTTATCTTTAAGTCCAGCAGATGCAATATTTTCAGGAAGATTTACAAGATAATCATACTGAGCCTCTTCAGGCAAAAACAACGCACTTTTAGCTGCAAAGTCACTTGGTTCAACTGGCATTACACGACCACCACGAGAAGGACGATTTTTAAATATTTCATCTTTTACTTTTTTAAAACGACTATATGCATAACGTAAAAAAATCAATCCTAAAACTGGCATACAGTATTGATTAGATGTTAATTTTGATTCAGCTCTCAACAAATCAGCTGATTCCCAAAGTTCTGATTCAAGCTTGCGTATATTTATCATAAAGGCTCTCCTTATTTTTAATAGATATAAACTATTTAATTATACCATATTTTTTGTCGTTTTTCAATAGTTTTATAAAAAATGTATATTTTAATCCAACGTATTTCCATTAATTATGACATATCAAATCCATCATAATCAATTACAAATCAAAATAAGACCAAATATACCTATAAGCCCATTCAAGAGCTTACAGGGTATATTTCATCTTATAGTCAGTTTTTTCTTACCTTGCTTTCGATATATTCCTCTAATGATTTTCTTGGAATCTTCCACACTTTACCTATTTTAAACGCATTTATTTCACCGCTTTTTAAAAGATTATATAGTGTGTTTTTTCCTATGCTGAGAAATGTCATAACTTCTTCAAAAGTCATAATTTCATTATACATATTTATCATACTCCTTTCATAATCATTGCAGACTGTAATCTGCCTTTTAATATTATGTTTGATTTATATTTTCTAAATATGTACAAATTTAGTCAGCAACTAATTTATCAATATACTCAGCTTGTTCTACAGGAAATCCAGCATACACATATACAATACAATTTTCTCTAAGAAGTCTTGCTCTGCCGACAGCCTGCTCAAGTTGTGATGATAATATCCAGCATTGTATCATTTGCAGTGTTTCATTTTTATATGTATTCAAAGTAAATGTTTTATTATTGTATTTTATTCGATGAGGGTACATAAATGCTTTATGTACTGGTTCACCTGCTCTCACAGCATACAGGAAATATACTGATTCATGTAAATTAGGAAGTCCTATTACAGCAATATCCTTCCCTTGCAAACAGTTTATACCCTCAACATTTCCAAAATGATAATGAGTATCAAACTGATTTTCTATTTCCTTGAACGTAATAACTTCATGAGTGAAATGTCTTCGATTCAGTAATTGCAGTTTCGATTCATTTTCAGTAAGTGCATATCTGCTATAGCTTGAATCTGTATACTGAATTACCCTTCCTTTGTATCTTACTTTTGGACATTCATAGTAGTCTATTTCTCTGTCACGATATATTTTCTTATAAAGCTCATAATTTATAGTAGCCGACATTATTATTATCTTACTGTCAGGCAGTTTCTCCTCTACAAGAAAAGTTACTGTTTCTTTGTCTACATTTATGCAGTTTGAATTAAGCAAGCCATAAATATTTGAATCGGTTTCCTTTAATTTTTCAAGATATGCTTCATCTGATAACAAATCTATACTATCTGTACAATAACAGCCTTGATATCTGCATATTTGAGCAAGATGGTTATTTATTTCATATGGAAACACTCTGCTTTTTTGTATACTTTTAATCTTTTGTCTGCTTATGCTTTCCGTATGCAAAACTGTCCTCAGAATATCCTCATCAATAATAACATCATGTGTTTTTAATGCAGATTCTGGTATATGAAGAAGCTTCGCATGAGTTGTGATAATATGACCATCAAAATCAGAAGATTTTCTGCAATCATTTAAGTATCTTGAAATTTTGTCATAATCCGTATTGTCTTTGGCAATCTCATTAAGTTTCAACGCAAGTAATCTCAAAGCATACATACCTGCTCCTATACGGTAGAGTTCCTGCATTTCTTCTATTATTTCTTCTGATATACCATATGTTCGTATATCTGGTGTACTGCATATATTGAGTATACCACTACTTTCGGCATCTTCTATTATCTGATTTTTAAGCTCATGTGTCGGTACTGCAATAATCAAAGATTTCTTACTTGATTTCATATAATCTATATAGGTACTTGTCTTACCCAAAGCTGTCTGACCTTTGATTATAAATATTTTGTTTTCGTCTGAATTTACTGCTCTTTGAAATGCATTCTGTAATTCCTGATATGCTGTATCTATATCAGTATAATTTTCTTGACGCAATACTCTGATTTCACATTTTTTTGGTTTTGCTGTTAAAATCATATTATCAGCATGATTACATTCATCGCAATAATAACATTGTTCACATGATGGTATCGGAACATCATCTTTTATTATTGCTGTAAGTATTTCTTTCCAATGAATATTTGAATACATACTTCTATGTTTGGGTGTTGATTCTATAATTTCAAGAAACTTGTTTTTTCCTTTTTCAACACTACACATACCTCTTGCAATAAAGTTTAAATCGCTTATACCATATACATCACAATTAACAAACGTTCTGTACAAATAGCAGCTTTCATAAAGATTATTCCAATTGAAGTTACGATATACCGCTCGTCTTTTCTTATCTCTTACTGATAATTGCTTTTTGGTTTTTCCATTCAGTTTGTATGCAGCTTTTACCATTCTGAATTCATATCCGTATTTGACTGGCTCAACAGGGGTAAGAGTATAGGTATTATCTTTAAGAAGATGTATTGCTGGAAGATTTTCTTTCATGTCAATCTTCATAGTTTTGAATACTTTTCTAAGATTTTCTTTATAATGTTTTTCATCTGTATTTCGTCTTATATGATCAATAAAAGCAAACAATATATCATATATGCCTATTTGATACCAATCATCTGGTATAGTTTCTGGTGCCTTATATTGAATATCAGAATATGTAGTTTCAAATATACGACATAGTAAATCACCTAGAAAATCTCCTGTTCTTTTATCAGCAATTTCTTCTCTTATTACAAATAGCATATCATTTTTATAATCATTATACATTAAACCAGAGTAAAATGCTATATTAATCATCATACCATTGTCTTTATAGACAAGATTTATGAGTTTTTTCATATCGTTATCCTCCTTTTAGCTTTATCTTTTACTTTTATAGTTGATAATTTTTTATTTAAAACTAAAATTGGAGGAGCTGATATTTTTTCCATGCGTGTGTCGTGTTTCACACTTACACACACAGAGAAAATGGGAAACGGGAAAAGTGTACAACCACCTTATTATATATAAGGGGAATGTGCAAAAATCCCGTAATCATTTTCAGGCGTTTAGCGAAGCGAAGAACTGAGCTGAAACGAAACGAAAGAAAAATCAGAGCCGACAAAATTTTTCAATTTTATACTAACATAAAGATAATAGTTTTTGCAGATATTTCAAAGAAAATCTGCCACAATTGCTGATTCGTACACTGCAATATAATACACAATAATATTCTACTCAAAAATTCAGTAATATCTATATAAGCATTACAGCATGAATCAGAACTTCAAGTCAAACTACAAGAAAACGAATAGTAATGTAAAGCTGAATCTGAAAGAGGATACTTCTCGAAGTGAGGTATCAGATTCAGCAGAGATATGGGAGGAAAGCTGTTTATCCTCCTATATCTCTATTCCTCGTATCAGACCTTATAATCCTCTATGATACCCTGTACAGCAGCGTACAGGGGAATTTTTTTATTATCTGGTCATATCAGATAAGAATACTGTATTTATTGTAATACTTTTTGTCCTCAGTTATATATCATAATAGTGAATCTATGCCAGGTACT
>JBJEQS010000214.1:0-2273 GCA_051881875.1 Oscillospiraceae bacterium | reverse complement strand
TTTTGAAAAAGCTTGACCAAAACTTTTTCTTTTTTGTCGAACTCACGTTATTTTATGATTTTACATAAATTTTTCATATATACGGTAGTTGATTTTACATTGCAGATTTATAATATACTATAGCAGGACTATAAATATATACTGCTGTTGATTAGAAATTACTCATTATTCTAATAAGATTTTTTCAGTTCTGCTATAAATATAATTTTTACGGGACGGTTTCATATGAAAAAAACAATGTGCGTTATCTTATCAGCAATGTTGTCGGCATGGATTTTTTCCTCCTGTGCATTATCCGAAAATACTGCTTCGGAAAACAGCTTTGATGGTGGTATTTTCAAAAAAGATACTATCAGGATATTATCGGGTTCGGAAAACAAGGAGCTTTCGGATATTCTTGCGGAATGTTCAAAGAAAACAGGTGTGGGAATTGAAATGACTTATAAAGGCTCGGTCGATATTATGCAGTTTATCCATATGATGGACTGACTGTCGCAGACTCTCCACTTGCATACGCCGACCATGGCGACAAGGATAAGGAGAAAGATTTCCTTGCAGTTCAGGAATATCTTCTGTCTGATGAGGTACAGGAAAAGATACGTCAGACAGGCAGACGAACGGGTTTTACGGAGGATTATTCGCAGTACAGCGATATTTTCAAACCGGAATGGGGAATCAATACCGAAAAGATACTCTCACCCATAACAATGCCCTCAGAGGAAACGCTTATGAAAGCACTTAATCTGTATCAGACGGCATTCCGCAAGCCATCGCTTAATATATACTGTCTTGATTTTTCAGGCAGTATGAGCGGCAATGGAAACAGTCAGCTGGTGGAGGCTATGGGTCAGATACTTATTCGTGAAAATGCAGAGAAAAATCTTTTGCAGGCGGCAGAGGACGAGGTAAACATCGTAGTTATTTTTGACGAAGATGTACGTTCGGTATATTCTGCCGAGGGTGCTGACGATGAAATTCTTGAAGACCTTTACACCAATATTGCAGCTGAAGAACCGGACGGCGGTACAGATATGTATGCTGCGGCGGTAATGGGAATTGAAGAAGCCATAAGAAATTATAATTTAGATAATTACTGCCCTGCTGTGATAATTATGTCGGACGGTGCTTCAGAAACAGACAGCCGGGAGGATTTTATCAGCGAATACAACTGCTGCGGATATGATATCCCTGTATTTTCCATAATGTTCGGTGAAGCGGAAGCCAGCCAGCTGAATGAACTTGCAGAGTTTACAAATGCAAGAGTTTTCGATGGAAGAACTGACCTTACGGGAGCATTTTGCAGCGTGAAAGGATATAATTAAGGTGAAAAACGATTTTCGTCAGAATATTGCAGCAATAATTTCCGCAGCAGCGGCAGGAGCAGTTTTTATAATACTTCTTTTTCTGTTCAAATGGCCAGTTCTAATTGATGTATTTGTGTCAATTGGGACATATGCAGGGCTGTATCTCGTTACTAAGCCGAAACGTAAGATAGGAAGCATTGATATTGACTTTATCGAAAACGGGGCAGAGCTTGAACAGAAGCTCATTGAAGCTCGTGAAGATTATAACAGAATTAAAAAGTCTATCATAAAGATTGTTGATATGCAGGTGAAAAATGAAGCTGAAAGTCTTGCTGAAACCTCAGCGGCGATAATAGAATATCTGGAACAGAATCCCTTGAAGATAAGGCAGGCAAGGCAGTTTATCGACTATTATCAGGGCTGTGCTTCAAAGCTGCTTTCAAAGTATATTGGTCTGCAAGATGCAAATATCGAAACTGCGGAGATAATTCAGCTGAAAAAGGATACCAGAAATGCACTTTGCACATTAAACAAGGCATTCAGCGGACAGTTTGAAAAGCTTATGCGAGGGGAACTTACTGATATGCAGGCGGAAATAGAGCTTCTGGAGCAAACAGTAAAAATGGAGATGGACAAATGAAAGCAAAACTGATAGGAACTGTTATTTTAATTGTTGTCATAACTTGTGCAGCAGGATATTATTTCTACGGAAAATCCACCGATGTCACTGTAATAAACGGTTATCTCGGAGGTGAAAAAATAGGCATTATGGAGGATACGCAGATAGCGGATATTCTTTCAAAAAAATATCATATTGCATTTGAATATTCCCGTGCAGGTTCGCTTGATATGGTCACTGCCGACCAGTCCGGCAGGAATTATCTTTTTCCTTCCAGCAGAACAGCTCTGGAATATTAGAACTTGTTCTCATAGACGATTTAAAAGCAAATGAGAGTGAGAAATATAAAT
>JBJEQS010000213.1:0-9968 GCA_051881875.1 Oscillospiraceae bacterium | reverse complement strand
TTAACTACCCGACCGCTTGGATAAAACAAAATACTTAAAATCGGAGGCGGCAACTCGCCGCTGCCGCTATATGCATAATGCTTCGGGGAGAACCTCCTCAAATCTGAAATTGTTCTCATGTGCATATTTTTCCGCTGCTGAGCCTTTTTTGCCGATTATCAGAAAATCTTTCAAAGGATATGGTCTGCTGTTTTCTGACTGCTGCATATATCCCAGTGAATATTCGCCGATAAACCTGACGCTTTCAGATAATTCAACGCAGGTAAGTGAAGGACAGCTGCAAAAGGCATAGTCGCCTATTTCAATAAGTTCATCATCAAAGGATACACTTTTAAGAGCTGTACAGCCGTAAAATGCTCTTTCACCGATTTTCACAACACATGACGGGAATGATACAGTATCAATCTTTTCGCAGTATGCAAATGCATATCCGCCGATTACCTTAACTCTCTGCGGTATATTTATATATTCCAGAGAAGTGCATTTATAGAATGAACTGCGTTTTATCTCATCAAGCCATGACGGAAGACAGGCTTTTTTAAGATTTTCGCATTTGCTGAATATACATTCTCCTATTGATTTTACGCTGTATGGGAATATGACAGATGTCAGGGAACTGCAGCCGCCGAATACATTTGCACCTATAACGGTGACGCTTTCATCTATGCGGACATCTGAGAGATTACGGCACATTGCAAAGGCGTTGTTGCCTACCATTTTTATATTTCCGCCTATGGTTATGCTGCGGATACTGTAGCAGCATTCAAAAGCCCTTTCCCTGATAGTTTTGAGTTTTTCAGGGAATTTTACATCTGATATGTATATATTGTTTGCGAAACAGGCTTCATCTATATATACAACGCTTTCAGGGATTTTATATTCTTTATTTTTTCTGCCTTCGGGATATCGGCATATATGCTTGTATTCGCTGTCGAAAAGTACGCCGTCAATATCGGAGTAATGTTCATTTTTATAGTTTACATAGAATGATTCCAGAGATGTGCAGTGTTCAAATGCAGATGGTTCTATATTGTTTACGCTTTCAGGGATTTTAATTTCGGTTATGCCGGGACAGCCGCTGAATGATGATTTTTCTATTGTATATACACTGTCCGGAATATCAACTGATGTCAGATATGAACAGTTGAGGAATGAGTGTTTTGATATGGAGGAAACAGGAATTTTTCTGCCGTTTTTCTCGACAAATTTTTCTATTACTGCTTCCGAACAGTTTTTATTACATTCGATAACGCTTGCTGAAGAATTTATTATGCTGTAGCGTATACTCTGACCGATTATATTTTTTGACGGGTGTGCAGACTGCATATAAAGCGGGATAAATCCGAAATCAAATTCTGCTGCATATGCGTGTGCCGATGAGTTGAAGTAGCCTGCAATTGTAAAGCGTTCATTTTTGTTCGTTCCGAATCCAAGTGCATGGTATCCTATTTCTGCAAATGAGTTTGATATTACAATGCCATTGAGGTTAGGGCAGTCAAAGAAAGCCTCGTCCTGAATATTTTCAACAGATGACGGCAGAAGCACATACTGTAGATTGGAGCATGAAATGAATGCTTTTTTCTGTATTATGGAAGCACCTGATATATGGACTGATTTAAGGGATTCACATTCACTGCATATATTTTCGGATATTATCTTCAGACCTGTTGGAAATTCGATATATCTTAACGCACAGCATCTGCTGAATACGGCTTTTCCTATATGTGAAACACCGAATGGCAAGCTTATATTTTCGAGCGAGGTGCAGAGGAAAAATGCCTCATCGCCGATATAGTTTATTGTTTCGGGGAGATTGATATGTGACATTTTATGGCAGCCATAGAACATACCATCGCTTATGCGTGAGAGGCAGTTCGGCAGAGTTATGCTCTCAAGTGAATCGCAGTTTTTGAATGCACAGTCACCGATTGAACGCACTTTATTTGAGATTATGACATTTTTCAGATTGAAATGCATAGCAAAGGCATTGTCAGCGACTGAACAGACATCATGGCCGTCAATCTTTGCGGCTATCATAAGGGATTCAGCATCATAATCGCAGTCAACGATAATGGCTTCATTATTATCATTAAGCTTGTAGAAATAATTTTCAAAACGGTATACTCCGTCCTGTTCGCTTATTTCATCATATCTGACAGTGAATTCAATGTTATTTTTCTTTGCATAGTGTTCAGCGGCACTGTTTTCGGATACGACCATCATAAATTTTTCTGATTTATAGTATCTGTTATTTTTGGGTTCATACATAAATCCGAAAGATTTTTCACCGATTTTTTCGAGTTCGGCTGAAAGTGCAGCCATATATATCTTAGGGCAGTTAAGGAATGCATAGCTGCCGATTTGTTTTATATGTGATGAGAATACAACGTTCTGAAGGTTGCGACATTCAAAAAATGCCTTTTCACCGATTACAGAAACATTATCAGGTATATGTAGATTGTTAAGACGTATACAGCAGGCAAATGCTATAGCCCCGATTGATTCTACCGATTCAGGTATATTTATTGAAACAAGGTTTTCACATTTTGCAAAAACGCCGTTTCCGATTGATTTGACTCTTTTGGGAATAATTATATTTGTAAGATGCGTACAGCCTCTGAATGTGTTGTCTGAAAGCTTTGTAACAGCTTCAGGGATTACTATTGAGCTGAGTGATATGCAGTTTATAAACGCATTTATACCGATGTACTCAATACTGTCGGGAAGAATTATATCGGTAAGCTGACTGCATCCGCCGAATGCCTCATCGTCAATGCGTTTTACTCCGTTGGGAATTATTATTGTTTCAAGATTGTCACGCATACAAAAAGCGTGTTTATCAATTGCAGTTACAGGAAAGCCGTTATATGAGGAGGGAATTTTTATATCGGTTGCGGAGAAATCGCAGCTTGTAACCACTGCTTCCTTATTGATTATCTCAAATGTAAGCAGACCTTCCTGATTTTTATTGCGGTGAATAACCATATTATCATCACTCTCCCGTTCCGTTTACAATATAATTGAGAGTAATAAGTGCATCATATGATGTAATGCTGCCGTCACCGTCTGTATCAGCCTGTATGGTTTGTTCAGCGGTGAATGAAATAGTACCTGTGGTTTTCTGAAGAATCATGAGTGCGTCATATGAAGTTACGGAATTATCTGCGTCTATGTCGGACATATATGTAAAATCTATTCCGTTTGAAGCGGCATATGTTTCAGCGGCAGTCTGCGGATAGCCGTATAACCGGAAATCGCTTTTCAGGACAGGTGCAGGATTGAGAATGTATCCGAAAGCGATATTGCCTATTGTATTCAAATCATAGGGTAATACAGCATACTGAAGATTAGGGCAGTCGAGGAATGTATTGTCGCCTACAAATTTAACGCCTGTCGGGATAAAGACAGATTTTATTGTTTTATTTGTAACAAATGTTCTGTCGGTTATGGACTTTACTCCTGACGGTATTGAAACGGCGGAATTGTTTCCGGAATATGAGTACAGGTTGCCGTTTCCGAGTATCAGAAACTCATCTTTTAAGCCGGCAAGAAAATATGCACCGAAAAATGCATTGTTGCCGATATAGTGAACATTGTCAGGGATATTGATTTTAAAAAGGTTGTAGCAGTATGCAAATGCGTTAATATCTATGTATTCCAGTGATTCAGGCAGTGTGACATACTTTAATTTTGAAAATCCCGAAAAAGCACTGTTGCCGACTGAAAGCACACCTTCTTCTATAATAATTGTGGTTATTGTATCCTTATATTCCATATAGGGCATCTGGTTTTTTACATCGCCCATTTCGCCTGAACCTGAAACAGTCAGTGTTTCACCGGATATTTTCCATGAAACGCTGCTGTTGAAAGCACCTTCGGCTGTATCAGCGGCAAAAGCGGTAATTTTATAAGATGATAATATAAAAATACTTAATGTCATAATCAGAAAAGTTATTTTTAACCTTTTAATAAACATAAAAAAATCTCCATATCGTAAGGGTTATATACATTATACCATTAAATATGAATCAATTCAAGAAGGTAAATTAAAACATTGGGAAATATGTCGAATAAAAGGGTTTGGTGACATATTAATCGTTTAAGCAGACAAAGTTACTAATAATCATATATAATGATTGTATAATTAATTTATTGACATTTTTTTCTTGATAATGTAAAATATAGAAAAAGGGAGGTGCGGTAAAATGACAGATTTTGAAAATATGTATTATGCCCTGATGGGCAGAATAATTGATTTGCAGGAATATCTTGAATGTATCGAAACGAAGGACCATGTATTATCGGACACAGAACAGTTTCTTAGCAATATCATTGAAGAAACTGATGAGAAATATATAAATCAGCGTGAAGTCTGCATAATATCATGATGAAAACAAAACTAAAAAAATACATTAATACAAAAAGCGGTAAAGAATAAGGATAATTCTTAACCGCTTTTTGCTGATATAATGGAAGTAAAAACTATTTGGTATTCTTGATATTCCACTTGAATGCACAGAAATTTCTTGCTCTTGTGGTATCGAGCATAGTATTATTGAAAATCTTTGAATGGTCAAGATAACGGTAGTTTATAATTTCATCATTGTTTTTATTGAATTTTGAAATTATGTTCTGCAAAGCCTCGGGTTTTTCTTTACGCTGGAGTACAGGGCCGAGCTTGTGGTTGGTACGCATATATTCGATAATTTCATTTGCTGATGTAAGGAACTGGTCGGCAACATTGTAAAGACCTGAATACTGACTTGTATCAGCCTGTTTGATATATCCGAGGATAAAGTCAACGAGGTTATGCAGACAGCAGAAGTGAAATGCATAATCGCCTTCACGATAAATGAAAGCGGTATTGTTTTTAGGGTCTATGATTTTTGAAGTGAGATTTTCATAGTAGTCGAGTGTATAAATCGGTGCGGTACGGATTATTGCACATACCATCTGTTTATAGCCCTGTACATCAAATCTGAAAGTCTGTTCGGAATGATATTTGAGTTTCGCATAATTGGTTATGCATTTGATTTCATCATCTTCTCTGATAGGCTCTCTTGATTTTGGAATTTCATATACCTGATGTGTACTGAGAAGAAGAAACTGTTTTACACCGGCTGCGACAGCCATTTTATAGAGGAATGAATCACATACACCGGCAGTTTTTACCTTATCAGGAGAAATGATATTGTTGAAGTCATTATCAACAGAGCAGGCAAGATGTACGACCGTATCAATGTCATACTCTCTGAAAATATAGGAATAAATTTCCTTATCAAGCGGACCGGCTTGTATGAACTGATAGTTTATTTTGAATTCATTGTATTCGCTGGGCTTGGTATCAACAGCTATGACCATGTTATTTTTTTTAATAAGACCTGAGCAAACTTTTTCGCCTATTACTCCGCAGGCACCTGTAACGAGAACAAATTTCATGAAAACTTTTCCCCCTTTTCACAATGAGTGTCTTTATTTTATATAATTATACCATAAATAAATGTATAAATCAATAATAATTTTATCTGAAAAACACTTATTCCATAATATTTTGCATCTGAAACCATCATAAGCATATGTCTGTAAAATTTTATCGTCATGTAAGGAATAATTATTATTTTTTAATTATATTATATGGAATTTGTGAAAATCAGTTGATTTTTATTCGGCTTTATGATAAAATTATTATATAAAACCATGCATAAAAAATATGATACTGCTATTTTTTTACATTATATTATATTCCAGTATTTGCAGCACATGAAACTTTTTATAATATATTATGGAGATGATAACATTTGATAAAAATTGCTGTATGCGATGACAGTGCCATTGATTTGCAGCTTATTGAATGCATGATTAAGAGTTATGCACAGTCAAGACAGGATATTGAATTTCAGATAACAGTATTTGAAAATGCTTTCAAGCTGCTTGAATATGTGGAAACAAGCAATGAAGATGATAAGTTTGATATTTACCTGCTTGATGTGATAATGCCGTCTATAAACGGTATTGAAACAGGTTCTTTCATCAGAAAATATGATGAAATGTGCCATATCATTTTTATAACAGCTTCAGAGGACTATGCACTTGATTCATATGATGTGATTGCATCAGGATACATAGTGAAGCCTGTTTCAAAACAAAAGCTTTTCGCTACTCTTGACAGAGTTATATCAAAATTAAGCAAAGCCGATGATGAGCCGTCAGGTATATGCATAAAAACCAAAAACGGTATCCGCAATATACCTTTTCATACTATAAGATATGCTGAATATATCGGCCATGCGATAAAATTCAGCCTGTTTGACGGTACGGAAATATCAACGGTAACAGGTTCGCTTACAATGTCCGGTCTTGCCGGTATTCTTTCAAAGGATAAGCGTTTTGTATGTCCGCATCGTGCGTTTATTGTCAATATGAAATACATATCTGCTATGAAAGGTCAGCAGTTCATACTTGACAATTCAGCTGAAATACCTGTTTCAAGGAATTCCCTGAAAAGCGTAAAGCAGATATACAATAATTACATCAATGGACAGAAAGGGTAATTTTAAATGAAAAGATTTGCAGCGTTTGTTCTTGCAGCAATAATGATGCTTTCATTTACTGCTTGTCAGAGTGAAATGGAAAAACGCAATGAGGTGCTTCCGGAGGAGGAATTTATCCGGATTGCTTCAGATATGATTCAGGAGCATTATGATGGTATTCTTGAAAAGGATTATGATAAATGTTTCGGCTCATACGCTCCCTTTTATCTTGCCGCTGTAGAAGATGAAATGGAATACTATAACTATGAGTCAAAAGATGAGTACATAAAGGAAAGTGATACGGCGATAAAGGAGAAATTCGGCGATGATGTTGAAATATCCTTTACTGTGTCTGATGTTGAACGTCTTTCGCTGAAGAGAATTTCAAACTATAAAAAGCTTATAAAGGATATATTTGAACTCGGCACACCGCATATTACAGACGGTATTCAGATAATCGCCAATGTTACCTACAGCGGTTCTCTTGATGAATTATCCGAGCAGACAGCATGGACGGTTTTCGTTATAAACGATAAATATTACCTTTACGACTCGTACTATGAGGATATTGCTGTGGATAAGAAAGAACAGGATAAACCATCAACAAATGTTGTTGTAATCGAATAAAAAAAGCTATACCGATAAATCAGCACTGTCATAATAAGGCGGTGCTGTGCTGTATATGCAAACTGAAGGAGTGAAGAATTTATGAAAAAATCATCAGTATTTCTTAAATCTGCCGCATTTATTGCAGTTTCTGTTTTGCTTTCAGCCTGTTCCGGCTCATCAGGAGGTTCGGGAAAAGACCTTGATGCTGAAACAAGACAGGCAGTAAATCAGGCTGTAAATAATTCCGATTTGCTTTCCGATGATGAACTTGAAAACAAAACTATAAAACTGCTCTCCACATGGGATATAAATCCTGATGATACAGGAAAGAATGTTCCCGCCGAACTTGCTGTATTTCAGGAGAAATACGGCGGAAAAATTGAAACAAAAATCGTAAACTGGGACGAACGCTATGAACAGCTTGCATACGCTATAAACGGCGGAGAGGGAATTGACTTTTTCCCTGCCGGTGAACTTGACTGTATGCCGAGAGGTGCTGTAAAGGATATGTTTGTGCCTGTCGATGATTACATAGATTTTTCCTCACCGCTGTGGGCTGATGTGAAAGAGGTTAATGACAGCCTTATGTGGAATGATGAGCATTATATCATGTGTACCGAAATAACCTCGGACTGCGTTATTATATATAATCGCTCAACCATTGATGAGATGGGTTTTGAACAGCCTGACAAGCTCTATAAAGAGGGAAAATGGACATGGGATACATTTGCGGATATGCTCCGTGAATTCTGTGATGCCGATGAACAGCGTTATGGTCTGGACGGCTGGTATTTTGAAGCCGCTATATCCAAGACAACAGGTGTACCCTATGTTGATATGGACAACGGAAAAATTATCAACAATATGCGTAATTCTGCCCTTGAACGTGTGCAGAATTTCATGTATTCCCTTAATCAGTCAGGCTGTGTTATGGATAAAGCAACGTTTGAATGGAAAGAACACCCCGAATTTATTGCATCAGGAAAAGAACTTTTCTATCCATGCGGATTATGGACGCTGTATTGTGAACCGTCACAGTGGACTGAACGCTTCGGAGAAGACGCATTTTTTGTACCTATGCCAAAAGACCCCGAATCAGATAAGTATTATCAGCCGGCAAGCCTTAACGGATATGTTATGGTAAAAGGCGGTGACAATCCGGAGGGAGTTGTGCGTTTTGTCGAGTCAAAGCGTTTCACTCTCCTCAATGATGAAATAGGACAAATATCCATCAATCAGTTCAAAAATGATTATGGCTGGTCAGATGAGATGATTGAGATGAAGAATGAAGCTGAAAGACTTACAAAGGAAAATCCGGTTTTCGATTTCTATAAAGGCGTTTCATCAGATGTTGAAGCTCTTATTGACAGCGGCGAATACGGCATAAGAGCCTCACTCAACGGAATACCATGGTCTGAAACTCTTGATTCAAGCTATGATACAGTAAATCAGCTTATTGAGGACGCTCTTAGCGGAGAATGATAAACAGAATGGAATGATATTTTCTTGAATACACCAATATGCGATTTTCTGAAAGCATATGCCGAAAAGGATATGCTCCGTATGCATATGCCGGCACATAAGGGATTTATGCATGATACGATACTTGACAGTGTACTGAAATATGATATAACCGAAATAAAAAATGCGGACAGTCTTTTCGAGGCTGACGGAATTATAATGCAGAGTGAGAAAAATGCATCAAAGGTTTTCAACACCATTTCAACAATATATTCATGTCAGGGTTCAACTCTTGCGATACATACAATGCTTGCACTTATGAAAACTGAAAACCGCCGTGTCATAGCCATGAGAAATTCACACAGGGCATTTCTGAATGTATGTGCCTTGCTTGATATGCGTGTAACATGGATTTATCCGAAATATAATTCGGGAATTATCGGCGGAATAATAAATCCCGATGATATTGAAAATGCTCTCAAATCTGAAAAACTGCCATGCTGTGTATATCTCACATCTCCCGATTATCTGGGCAATATTGCTGATATAAAGACAATTTCAAAGATATGTCGGAGGTATAATGCTCCATTGCTTGTAGATAATGCACATGGTTCATGCCTTGCATTTATGGATAATTCACAGCACCCTATACATCTGGGAGCAGATATGTGCTGTGATTCGGCTCATAAAATGCTTCCGGCGATAACAGGTACAGCTTATCTGCATATAAATAATCCCGTCTATGCCGAAAAAGCAAAATCCATGATGTCCGTATTCTCATCTACAAGTCCGTCATATCTCATGCTTGCTTCACTGGATTACTGCAATTTATATATTGCGGAAAATATCAGGGAGGATATAAAAAATACTTCGGGATATATTTCGGATATGAAAAAGCATCTGTCGGATAAGTATAATTTTATCAATGGAGAGCCGTTTCACATAACCATTACCGATATAAACGGCAATGACATGGCTGAAAAATTAAGACAGTATGATATTGAATGTGAGTATTCGGACGGCAACTGCATAGTCCTGCTTGCATCTCCGGTAAATACAAAATCCGATTTCATAAGGCTTGAAAAGGCACTTTCGGATATAATTCCGAAAAAATCAGATGAGTACAGAAAAATTGCTTTTCCGCACTTGGAACAGGTTATTTCGATGAATAATGCTCTTTTTCAACAATCCGAGTGTATAGATGTTGAAAACTCCGAGGGCAGAATATGTGCTTCACTCAATGTACCATGTCCGCCTGCAATACCTGTTGCCGTATGCGGTGAGAGGATAACGGCTGAATGTATTGAAATTTATAAATATTATGGTATTAAAAAGGTAAATGTTGTAAGATAGCGGCAAGTTGCCGCC
>JBJEQS010000212.1:0-10036 GCA_051881875.1 Oscillospiraceae bacterium | reverse complement strand
TGCCGCTTGAAAAAGCTTGACCAAAACTTTTATTTTTGGTTATCGAACTCACGTTTTATAAAGTCCTGTGCTGAAATATCTGTCGCCTCTGTCAGGGAATACTGTAACGATATTTCCGCTTTCTATTTTTTCAGAAAGCTTGATAACAGCCGCCATTGCCGCACCGGACGATGAACCCACAAATATCCCCTCATTTTTCGCAAGAGATTTTGATGCATTGAACGCCTCATCATCTGTCATTTTTATTACATCATCAACAAGGCTCATATCCATGGTATCTGCAATAAAATCGTTTCCTATTCCCTCAATGTTATAATCGCTGTGTTCTCCTCCGCCCATTGTTGAACCAACGGGGTCAGCAAGTATTCCCTTTATATCGGGATTATGCTCCTTGGCATATTTCAGTATGCCTGAATATGTTCCGCCGCTTCCTGCACCTGCTACGATATAATCAATCTGACCGTCAAGAGCCTCATATATTTCCTTTCCCGTTGTTTCATAATGTGCAAGAGGATTACTCATATTTTTAAACTGTTCAAGTGAAATGGAATCCGGTATCTGAGCCTTTATTTCTTCTGCTTTTTCGACTGCACCCAGCATTCCGAATTCTCTTGGAGTATTTATCACTTCCGCACCCAATGCTCTCATAAGAGTCTGTTTTTCTGCTGAAAACTTTGTCGGTACTACAAAAATTATCCTGTATCCTTTATTAAGAGCAGCAAACGCAATGCCAAGACCTGTGTTTCCCGCCGTTGCTTCAACTATTGTTCCGCCTGCTTTCAGAATACCCTTTCTTTCTGCATCTTCAATCATATAAAGTCCTGTTCTGTCCTTAACGCTTCCTGAAGGATTATATGATTCAAGCTTTGCAAAAACATTTACAGACGGCTTAATCCCCATATTATTAAGCTTTACAAGAGGTGTATTTCCGATAAGTTCTTTCATGCCGTTATAATATTTCATGTTATTTTACCTCGCTTTTTTCAATAGCCTGATTCAAGTCTGCAAGAATATCTTCAATATCTTCAATACCTGTTGAAAGGCGGATAAGACCATCGGTAATGCCTACTTTTTTGCGAATATCAGCCGGAATTGAAGCGTGTGTCATTGTTGACGGGTGGCAAACAAGCGACTCAACTCCGCCAAGACTTTCAGCAAGCATGATAAGTTCAAGACTTTCAAAAAATGTTTTTATATCATAGTTTTCATGAAGTTCAAAAGAAATCATAACTCCGCCGTTTTTTGCCTGTGTCTTGTTTGTTTCATAGCCTGCATCACTTTTCAGACCCGGATAATATACATTTTTTACAGCCTTATGATTGAGCAGAAATTCAGCAGCTTTTTCAGCATTGGAAACGTGTCTGTCCATTCTCACGCCAAGAGTTTTAATTCCTCTGATAAGCAGGAATGAATCAAACGGAGGAAGCACTCCTCCTGTTGAATTCTGGATAAATGCAATTCTGTCAGCAAGTTCTTTGGTTTTTACAACTGCAAGTCCTGCGACAACATCACTGTGTCCTCCAAGATATTTTGTTGCACTATGGACAACTATATCTGCCCCCAAATCAAGAGGTTTCTGGAGATAAGGTGTCATAAATGTGTTGTCTACGATTACAAGCAGGTCATGCTTATGTGAAATATCGGAAATTGCCTTTATATCTGTAACAGTCATAAGAGGATTTGCAGGACTTTCAATCATAACAGCTTTAACATCGGGGGTAATAGCTTTTTCAAAAGCGTCATTATCTGTTGTATCGGCGATAGTATATGTAATTCCGAAATGATTGAAAACCTTGTCAAGAACTCTGAATGTACCTCCGTAAACATTGCTTGAAATAAGAACTCTGTCACCGCTGTTGAGCAGACTTAGTACAGCAGTAGTTGCCGCCATGCCTGAACCGAATGCAAAACCTGCATAGCCGTTTTCAAGCTCTGCAATCAGTGCTTCAAGAGCTTCTCTTGTTGGATTTCCTGTGCGGGAATATTCATATCCACGCATTTTGCCAAGACCGTCCTGTTTATATGTTGAAGTCTGATAGATAGGAACATTTACTGCACCTGTTCTTTCATCAATAGAAATTCCGCCATGGATAAGGGCTGTGTTTATATTTGCAAATTTACTCATAATAATTCTCTCCTTAATAATGTGAGTTCGATGGTTTATTCTGTAGGGGCGACCAATGGTCGCCCGTTGCGGTTTTATGGGAATTTCGGGCGGGCGACCAATGGTCGCCCCTACAAAAGATAAGAAAATTCCCTTGTTTTTTAGCTTAAAATTTTTCTGTCGAATTCACGTTTAATAATTCATTTTATCTTCGGTTATGCTTCTGAGGATATTGAGATAATCCCTTGCATCGCTTTTAGCTGTTTCAAGGTCATGTGCAAGATAATTTCCACACTCCTGTTTTTCTGAACCGGGTATTTTTCCGCTGAATTCTGCAATGAATTCAAATGCTTTTCTAAGTAATTCAAGTACCTGACTTTTTGATACATCATCTCTTACAATAAGATAAAAACCTGTTCGGCAACCCATAGGCCCTGCATATATTATCCGTTCGGAATATTCTGAATTTCTCACATATGTTGCAAGAAGATGTTCTATGGTGTGTAATGCATCAGGAGTTATGTAATCATCATTGTTAGGAATTTTCATACGCAAATCATATGTTACTGCATCACCGTCAATTCGTGATATATATAAACCCTGTTTTAAGTTGTCATGGTTTACTGTAAAGCTTGCTATTTTTTTCATTGTTCATTCTCCTTATTCATAATCAAGACCGCCTGTGTATACTGCTGAAAGCAAATACACATTTTCAAATGCTCTTAAATTATCATTTCTGTTATCAAAATAAGTTTTCTGTATTTTTGAGGGTGTCATATATGTATCTATCTGAAATCCGAGGGAATACAAGGCTCTTGAAACATCATTATAATCAAATCCGCCCTGCATAACTTCTCCGAGTTCGCTTGTTATTTTTTCAAGCTGATGTACTCTCTCAGGAAAATCGCCTGTTTTCTTCGGATAATCAAATACAAGTACGCTGTCACGAGAGGCAATATTTGCTATCTGTTTTAATGTTTCCGTAAAAACAGGCAGTGACAGATAATATGTTACTCCAAGAATACAGAAAAATGTTTTCTTTGATACAGCAAATCCTGCTTCTTTCAAATTTTCGTCCATTCGTTCATTTTCAAAATTTACAGAAACGAAGTGAACATTTTCGGGTATATTCCATTCAAGCTGTTTTATGCGTTCAAGCTTGTATCTTCTTGTGTCTGGGTGGTCAATTTCAAATATCTCAATATTCGGATTATCATTTCTGAATGAAAATGTATCAGCACCTGCACCGCATATAACATACTGAACCTTTTCATCTTTTGCAAATTTATGAAGTCTTTCTTCTGTGAACTGTATTCTGGATAGTGGGATAGGTGCAAACATTTCATTAAGGAAGTATTCAAAATTCTCCTTTGATGTCAGCATAAACTTATTTTTTATCCATAACTGCATATCATCATATGCTTCCTTGCCAATCATATCGTATGCAAGATAATCATCAAAAACCTTATCCCTGATATAATTTGAGTGCCATGCTCTTACAAATGAACATAATTTAGCAGTAATACTTTCTCTGTTTTCAACCATATTTTTCTAACTCCTTGAATAAAAAATAGGATGCAGAAAACTCTGCATCCATCAATACATAAACATACCGCCATTGCAAAAGCAGTTTGTATTTATCCATTAAAAGTGCTGTTTTCATAAATACATGATATTAAATTTTCACAAGTACAACAACACATTATCATAGTTTTCATTATAAAACAGCTCCTTTTTCAGAATATTTTTTTATTCAAACATTGGTGTGGATAAGTAACGCTCACCTGTATCAGGCAAAAGGGCTACGATAGTTTTACCCTTATTTTCGGGACGCTTTGCAAGCTCAACAGCAGCCCATACAGCAGCACCCGATGAAATTCCTACAAGTACGCCTTCACTTCTTGCAATTTTTCTTCCTGTTTCAAAAGCATCTTCATTTGTAACAGTTATTATCTCATCATAAATGTCAGTATTCAGTGTTTCAGGAACAAATCCTGCACCGATACCCTGAATTTTATGAGCACCTGCAATGCCTTCGGAAAGTACAGGTGAATTTTTCGGTTCAACAGCAACAATCTTAACATCAGGGTTCTGTGATTTAAGATATGCACCTACACCGCTTAAAGTACCGCCTGTTCCGACACCTGCAACAAATATATCAACTTTACCATCTGTATCATTCCATATTTCAACACCTGTTGTTTTTTCGTGGATAGCCGGATTAGCCGGATTAGTAAACTGTGATGGTATAAAACTGTCAGGAATTTCCTTGGCAAGCTCCTCAGCCTTTTCAATTGCTCCTTTCATGCCCTTTGCACCTTCTGTAAGCACAAGTTCCGCACCATATGCTTTCATAAGATTTCTTCTTTCAAGGCTCATTGTTTCAGGCATTGCAATTATTATTTTATATCCTCTTGAAGCGGCAACAGATGCAAGTCCTATACCGGTATTTCCGCTTGTAGGTTCGATAATAACGCTTCCCGGCTTTAAAATACCTTTTTCTTCAGCGTCATCTATCATTGCCTTGGCAATTCTGTCCTTTACAGAGCCGGCAGGGTTGAAATATTCAAGCTTTGCCAAGACAGAAGCCTGTAAATTTTCAGATTGCTCTATATTGGTGAGTTCAAGAAGCGGTGTTGCTCCGATAAGGTCTGTGATTTTTTTATAAGTTTTCATAAAAATACCTCCTGTATCATATTTATATATTTTGTATAATTCCTATGTATTTAGTATATTATAATTGTACCACGCTTTTCCTATTATGTCAATATGAATTTGGGAAATTTATAAAATTTTGTAATATACAGAGTTTTTTTACTTTTATTAATAAGATAATATAGTAAAAACATATAAAGCAATATAAAATGAAACTATCATATCTTATTAGGCAGACAACCGATTTCCTATATTATTACAAATTCGCAAAAATGCAGGATTTCATATTTATTTATTCAAAATTTATTGATATTCATGTCATTTTGGTAGATATGCACTGTCAAAATGAATTTTTAATATGTATATCCGTCATTTTGGCAGTTGACACTGATTTTTTTTCGTGCTATAATATAAACATAGAAACAAAGGCGTTTCGGAAATTTCCGGAACGCCTTTTCTTTTAGGAAAAGAGATGAATTTATATGAACACTCCCGTTACTGATGCTAACACTATAAACAAATTGCTTTCACGTTATGGAGTAAAATTCGGAATTTATAAAAATGGAACTTTCAATGAGCAGCTTTTCCCATTTGATGCCATTCCTCGTGTAATTTCTGCCGAAGATTTCTTATCAATGGAAAAGGGACTGATACAGCGTGTTGATGCACTAAATCTGTTTTTAAATGATATTTATTCCGATGGTAAAATCATAAAAGACGGAATAATTCCCGAAGACTTTGTGTATATTTCCAAGGGCTATCTTGCACAGTGCAGCGGAATAACCCCGCCAAAAAACATTTACAGCCATATTTCAGGCATTGACCTTGTTCAGGCTAAAGATGGTGTATGGTACATACTTGAGGATAATCTGCGAATTCCATCAGGAGCAAGCTATCCTCTTATCGCAAGAGAATTATGCAGAATGGCAAGCCCTGCCGCATTTGAAAGCAATCACATTGCCGATAACCGCAACTATGCAGCACTTCTTCGCAGTACTATGGATTATGTAAACTGCGGCGGAATAAATGTTATTCTTACTCCTGGAAGATATAATGCTGCATATTTTGAACACAGCTATCTTGCAGAAAAATCAGGAGCAGTTCTCGTCCAGAATTCAGACCTTTTTGTCGAAGATAATATTCTTTACATGAAAGATTATCATGGCAGAAAGACAAGAGTCGGTGCTGTTTACCGTCGCATTTCTGATGAATATCTTGACCCTATGACTTTCCTGCCTGAATCACTCATCGGTGTTCCTCATATAACCGATGCATATCGTGCCGGAAATGTAGCAATAATCAACGCTCCCGGAAACGGAGTTGCTGATGATAAGGGCATATACTATTTTGTTCCGAAGATGATAAAATACTATCTGAATGAAGAACCCATACTGAAAAATGCACCGACATATCTGCCTTTTTATGAGGAAGACAGAAAATATGTTCTTGATAATCTGAGAAAACTCGTTATAAAAGATGTTTCAGAGGCAGGAGGATATGGTGTTGTTTTCGGACGGGATATGACAGCTGAACAGCTTTCGGAATGGCGTACGCTTATAACAGAGCAATCAAGACGATTTATCGCACAGGAGGTTATTGATTTTATTGACCTGCCTATTGTTGAAAATGATAAAAGCGTTATGAGAAAAGCAGACTTGCGAGCTTTTGTACTTTCCGGAGAAAAAACAAGAGTATGGGCAAGCGGTCTTACACGTTTTTCGAGAAAGGCGGATTCCTTTGTAGTCAATTCGTCACAAGGAGGAGGTTTTAAGGACACATGGGTACTATTACCAGAATAAATATCAACAATCTTTTCTGGCTGGGAAGATATGTTGAAAGAGTATTCACTACTCTGAACAGTTTTTTCAAATATGCTGACCGTTTTATTGAAGGCGGACAGGAGGCATATGAAAAATATCTTTCTGACATCAATGTTCCTGATATTTATGAAAACTCTGATGAATTCTTTGACAGATATGTTTTTGATATATCTGACCCCAATTCAATAATTTCCAATCTTGACAGAGCTTTAGGAAACGGAATAGTTCTGAGAGATGAGATAAAAACACCATCACTGTCATATTTACAGCTGGCTATGGACAGATACAATAAATGTAAGGGAACTAATAAAATACGTTATGATATGCTGCCTGTCAGAGATGCACTCTACGCTTTCTGGGGAAGTGTAGACAATAATATGACCGATGCAGAGGCTCTGCGGATAATCCATCTTGGAAAATCTGTTGAACGTGCAGATATGTATCTTCGCCTTGGCTATCCTTCGGAAGATATTTTTGCACAGATTGATAATCTTATAAAGCACGTTTCACGGCATCTGGACAACGATACAGCCATCATAAATGTCCAAAATTTTGAAGCACTGAAATGTGCAGCGGACAATCGCATTGACCTTAACGATAACCGCAGCGAAATTCTTGAAAATATTGAAAATATTGTAGAGGTGAATTTTTTTGAAGAAACTGCGGTTTGAATATGAAACAAAACTGAAGCTTTCGCAATGTGCAACAGACCATAGCTTTACTCTGCGATGCACACCATTTTCCGATGGCCGTCAGACGATTGCTGAAACATTCTGTAAAATATCGCCTGAACCGAATGCAGTCTGGCACAGTCGTGACAGCTTTGGAAATATGCTTGTCTGCGGAAGAATGGACGAGCCGCACATGGAATTTTCATTCAAGGTAAACGGTGAGGCACATATAATAAATTCTTATGAAGCTGTTGGAGCAGCTGCTCCTTTTTACAGATTTCATACATCATTGACATTGCCGGGAAAGAGTATATTATCTTTTTATGAGAAGAATAAGCCGACATCATCTGATATACTCTCACGCTCTAAGGAGCTTTCATCAAACCTGTATGACTATATGACATATCTAAGAGGTGTAACCGGAACAGATACAACTGCTGAACAGGCTATGGAAATAAAGAATGGTGTATGTCAGGACTATACACATATTCTGCTGTCACTTCTTCGGCTTGAAAAGATACCCTGCCGTTATGTTTCAGGTCTTGCTTTTCAATCAGGTGAAACTCATGCATGGGCAGAAGTACATGACGGAACACGCTGGATTGGAATAGACCCTACTCATAACTGTCTTATCGGTGACCGCTATATCAAGCTTTGTCATGGACGGGATTACTCAGACTGTCCTATTGAACGTGGAATATATCTTGGCAATGCCGAAAGTGTTCAGACTATTTACTCATGTATAACAGAAATATGAAGGGAGCGTTTTAAACATGACAACAGTTGTTGCAAGTGCCGGTCTTGCCGTAAATGAAAGGATAGAAATACGCAGAAACAGAATAACCGGCTGCAGCAGTGAATCTCCATCAGGAAAGCGTGTATGCATTGTCACAGGAACTCATGGCGATGAACTGGAAGGACAATATGTCTGTGCTGAAACAGCAAGGATGCTTAATGAAAATTTATCCTTGCTGAATGGCACTGTGGACATATATCCTGCTCTTAATCCTCTGGGCATTGACAGTATTACAAGAGGAATACCTCTGTTTGATTTGGATATGAACAGGATTTTCCCCGGCTCATCTGACGGAACTATGGCTGAAAGTCTTGCTGCAGATATTATTTCAGATATAAGCGGTGCGGATATATGCATCGATATTCATTCAAGCAATATCTATCTCAAGGAAATACCGCAGATACGCATAAACGAAATAAGTGCAGATGAGCTTCTGCCATATGCTTCAATGCTTAACTGCGATTTTATATGGATTCATTCCGCAGCAACCGTACTTGAAAGTACACTTGCTTACAGTCTTAACTCAACAGGTACTAAAACACTTGTTGTTGAAATGGGTGTTGGCATGAGAATTACAAAGGAATATTGCCGCCAGCTTACCGCAGGTATTTTCAATCTTCTGAAAAATTTAGGAATGTGGTCAGGTGATTCAGATAAGGTAAGAGAGCCTATAATTTCAGAAGAAGGAAAGGTTGAATTTGTCAACAGCGGTGCAGACGGCATTTTTGTGCCATGTGTTGAACATTGGGTGGAGATTGAAAAAGGAGAGCATATCGGCGATGTTATAGACCCTGTAACCGGCAGAACAGCAGAGCGTGTAACTGCTCCTTGCGGCGGAAAAATCTTTACTCTCAGAGAATTCCCCATAGTATATGGCGGTTCACTGATTGCAAGAATACTCGGAGGTGAAGACAATGCGTAAACAGGTACTTTATTCAATTCAGTCGCCATATCGTCAGGCAATGGATATCATCGGCTTCAGATTCGGAAAAGGTGAAAAAGCTCTGTGCGTTGTCGGAGCAATGCGAGGAAACGAGGTACAGCAGATGTATGTATGCTCCCGCCTTGTAAGCAGATTAAAAGAACTTGAACGTGAGGGCTGTATATGCAATGACAAGGAAATAATGATAATTCCATGTGTGAATTATTATTCCATGAATATCGGAAAAAGATTCTGGACAATGGATAACACTGATATAAACAGAATGTTCCCCGGATATGACCTTGGTGAAACTACACAGCGTATTGCTGACGGACTTTTCAAGGAAATACAGGGCTATACTTACGGCATACAGCTTGCAAGTTTTTATCAGCAGGGAGATTTTCTTCCCCATGTGAAACTTATGGAAACGGATTTTACAAACCATGAGGATATGAAAGATTTCGGTCTGCAATATGCATTTGTAAGAACTCCACGACCATATGATACAACCACTCTCAATTATAACTGGCAGATATGGGGAACAAAAGCATTTTCACTCTATACAAATGCTACTGATGACATTGATGAAATATCAGCCAAAGCAGCGGTTGATGCAATTATTCGCTTTATGGTCAGGAGAGGGATAATCAAAAGCAATGTCAGAAACGGATATGTTACTGAGATAATCAGCGAAAACAGATTGATTCAGATACATTCTCCCGCATCAGGAATATGCAAAAGCTATGTACATACAGGTGATGAAATTCACAGCGGCGACCTGCTCTGCGAAATAACCGATTCTCTTGAAGGAAATGTTATTTCAAGAATACTCTCTCCTGTAGATGGTATTGTTTTTTTCAAATATAACCGTCCTCTTGAATTTGAAAAAAGCGTACTTTATAAAATAATAAAGATATAGTTTAACGTGAGTTCGACAAGCTACCACCTCCGCTTTTCAGTATTTGTTTTATCCAAATGGTCGGGCAGGTACAAAATGTTATTATTAAGCTAAAGGCGAAAGAAAAAGTTTTTGCCCAGCTTTTTTCAAAAAGCTGGCGGTTTCCAAAG
>JBJEQS010000211.1:0-10095 GCA_051881875.1 Oscillospiraceae bacterium | reverse complement strand
TAACAAGTATGTTAAAAAAATCATCTGGTTTTATTATGGCTTTATTGTTTGCCTTAACGAGTGTTCCGGCAGTTCCGTTATCGGCTGCCGAATTTAATGATACGGCAGCTTTTGATATAAGACAAGCTCCTGTTTCATCAAAGTATCTGGATTATATTAACAATCCGGATGAATTTTCATTAGAACCATCAACTATTGAAACAAATCTTAATTCAGATATTGAAGTGAACAGTAATCTGCCTGAAAAATTTGACCTGCGTTCAAAAGGACTTGTTTCACCTGTTAGAAATCAGGGAGTATACGGTACTTGCTGGGTTCATGCTGCAGTTGCTTCAATGGAAACAAGCCTTATCAATAAAAATCCGTTTATTGATATTTCTGAATGGCAGCTTGCATATTTCGGTACAAATTCTAATTTATCTTCCGATATTGTATATGGTGCTGCATATCAGGAAAATTCTGCGGATACTGACTTTATAACTCTTTTTGAAAAAGGCGGTGCACAGGCAACTATTATCAATAATATTACAAGCTGGCAGGGAATTTCAAATGAATCAAGATTTCCATATGAATATAAGGAAATTACCAATGAAGATTACAGATATGTTACGGATTATCATGTTGATGATATATGCATGGCATTTTATAACCAAGAATCTTCAGATGAAGTGAATATGCAGATAAAGGAACTTATTTATGAGGGAAATGCACTGACAATGAATTTTATTGCATATGACGGATTTCTGAACAGCGAAACATCTGCATATTTCGGAAGCCGTGAAAATGAATTCTCGAATATTCAAGATTCAGGCCATGAGGTAGTTATTGTAGGCTGGGATGATAATTATTCAAAAGAAAATTTCCGTGAAGACAGCAGACCTGAAAATGACGGAGCATGGCTTATAAAGAACAGCTGGGGAAATTCTCAGGGAAATAACGGATATTACTGGATTTCATATGAAGACGATTATATTGGGTTTGATGTTTCATATAAGCTTGATTACTGTGAAAATTATGATAATATATATCAGTATGATAATAAATTAAATGGCTGGAGATTATCATATGCTGTATCTGATAACAATGAAGGATACATGTCAAATGTATTTACTGCGGAACGCAGTGAATATCTGAGCGGTGCGGGATTTTATACTACCGATAACGGTACGGAATATGAATTGACAGTATATACAGACCTTGCAGACAAAAATAATCCTGTATCCGGCAATGCTCATTATTTACAATCCGGTACTGAAAAATATACGGGATATCATACAGTTGATTTTTCTGAAGGCATCTATGTTGAAGAGGGACAGACATATTCAATTGTTGTAAAGCTTAAAAATCCGCAAAATGAGTTTACAATTCCTACAACGAATATGCCATACTTTGAAAATGAGGAGGATAAGGCAGAATATTGTAATCTTAGTTATGTAAGCAATGACGGAGAAAACTGGCTCGATTCCATGCAGTATCCTGAGGATGAAATGGGTGGAATAGGTCTTGTATGCTGCAAAGTATTTTCGAATAATGCTGATAAAATAGAATTTTCCGATTATTCTCCGTATGTTGAAAAGAATACTCCGATAAGTCTTTCAAATGACAGCGGAAATGATATGTATTATTCAACTGATGGTAAAACATGGAGCATATACAGTGAGCCGATTTTTATAGACGATACAAAAACCATATATGCTTCACTGTCCGAAACAGGTGAAAATGCTGTTTCTCATAAATATTCCGTTAAACAACCGGTTCTTTCCTCACTGTATTATGACGAAATCACAACCGGAGGCGATATCCGTGTTGTGGACGGCGAAAATATTATAACGGATATTACAGAGTATATCCCCGGTGATATCAAGGAGCTTAAAATTATACCGACTGTAAGCGGAAAAAATAAAATAACCATTAACGGCGAACAGGTTGAATCCGGTTCTGATTACACACTCAATCTCACAGATACTCAGAAACTCGAAATAGTTGTTTCAGATGAAAATCAGAATTCTACATTATATACAGTTAATTTTTTAAGGAACTATATAGACTTTTTTTGGGAAACTCTTATGATAGATGATGAAATTATCACTGTAACTGCTCCTGACGGTAAAGTTATTGCAGCATGGGACTCAATCAGCGATTATATCGGACAGACTCTTACTGCGGAATATAATGACGGCTCAGGTACTTTTGAAATTCCTGTTCCCGAAAGACCTGACGCTCCTGATGATATTGAATATGAGATATTATATGACGAAAATGCTGTTGTTTTCAATCAGGAAACCTATTATTCATTCAGTAATGACAGTGAACATTTATATGCTCCGGTTGAAAACAATGAATATTTATACTGCACAGTTGAAAACAAGGGCTATTTCCCTGCAACATTTGCAAGCGGAAAAACAATGTATGTATGTACTCCTGCAAGTAATACTCAGTTTACAAGCAAATATACTGAATTCAAAATACCTGAACTTTCCGCCGCACCTGATGCTGATATTGAAGCCGAAGATATTCAGGAACATTCAATATCATTAAAGCCTGTCGAAGGCGTTGAATACGGAATATTCGATATGTATTTCTATGAATATGAGGTTCGTGATGCAAAGCTTTGCAAATTTGAATGGTCAGACAGTCCTGAATTTACAAATCTGCTTGCAGGTCATGAATATTGCTTTGCAATAAGGTATCCTTCATCAGACGGAAATATATATTCTGATATAAAATATGCATATTTTTCAACCGACGGATTAAAACAGGTTGAAACAATTGATTACGAATCAGAGTATATGTATCTTAACGATTTATATGAAGTAATGGTTACTGATGAAGATGGAAATGTTATTAATTATAATGATGATTATGAATGTTATGTGCATAATGTGATGATTTCGGAATATACCGGCAGGACGCTTACAATTCATAATCTTACAGAGGATTACTCATACAATGTTCAAATACCGGAAAGACCTGATTTCAACGGCAAATATTCTGTTGATTATAACAGTACAAGTGTAACATTTACAGACAACGGCAATGACATAATGTATAAAATAATGAATGATGAATGGTGCAGTCTTGAATTTGATGATGAAACCAATCAGGGTATGTTTGAATTCAACAGCTGGATTAATTATGAAGATGATGCCATTATATATCTTAAAAATCCTGCAACATCTGAACAGTTTGAAAGCAATATTGAGATTATTAACATCGGAAAGATGCCTGTGTGTGAATATCAGATTGAAATTGAATCAGCAACCGAATCATCTCTTACTGTAAAACTTTTTGAAGATGCTGAATATGCAATAACTCCATACGGTGCAGGTTATATGTGTGAATTTACAGATAATAATGTATTCACAGGGCTTAAAGCAGGCGGATATTATGATGTATGTATAAGAATCAAGGCTACTGATGATACTCTGTTTTCATATCCCAAGTATATTACAGTAAAAATACCTGAGAATGAAAATGATACTGTAAAGACTTTTAAATTCGGTGATATTGATGGCGATGGTTTAGTAACATCGTATGATGCATTATGTATACTGAAACACGTTACCAATTCAGAAAAAATAGATACGGAATTATATGACTTTGCCGACTGTGATTTTTCAGATTCTATTACATCATATGATTCACTGCTTATACTTCAATATGTAACAGGTGTTATTAATGAACTGCCTGTCTATAATGAAAATGTTGTCGGATAAGCCGCTTAAAAATAACTGAATTTATATTTCAAAAACAGATAACCGATTGTAACAAAATTACAATTGGTTATCTTTATACGGTAATAATGCGAACTCACGTTCAATCTTTTTTATTTTAATGGTTGAACATATCCTTTGCTTTTTCAGGCATAAACGAACAGACCCAATCCGCAAAGCAAGTGAATATATGACAATATGAGTATAGCTATGGAAGGATAAAGAAAATGTCCTGACACAGTTTATATAAATTTATAAGAGGAGGAGTTTTTTATGGTAAAAAAACTTGAACGACCGATAGCATTTTTATCGGCATTCGCAATATTCATGACGATATTGCTGTATTTTCCTGTCGGGACATTCAGCAGTATCGAATGGAATCTGACGGCGAATGCAGCGGAGGGAGATGTGGAAATCAATGACACAAACTTCCCGGACGAAAATTTCCGAAATTATGTTCAAAATTTTGATACTGATGATGCTGATAGTGATATTCTTTCAGCAAAAGAAATTGCGGCAGTGACGGAAATTGATGTTTCTGATATGGGAATCTCTGACCTTAAAGGTATTGAGTATTTCACAGCACTGGAAAATCTGATTTGCAAAAGAAACAGTCTTACAAGTCTTGATACAAGCCAAAATACAAAACTGAAAAAGCTGTCCTGTTACAACAATAAGCTTAAAAGCCTCAATGTAAATCAAAACACGGCTTTGGAATATCTGTACTGCTACAACAATGAGCTTACAAGCTTTGATTTGAGCGAAAACACAGCACTGATCGAGCTGTGGTGCGACAACAACCATCTTACAAGCCTTGATGTAAACAAAAATACAAAATTGATATATCTGGACTGTTGCAGCAATCAGCTTACAAGCCTTGATGTAAGCAAAAACACAGCATTGATGTGTCTGGTATGCTCTGAAAACAGTCTTACAAGCCTTGATATAAGCCAAAATACAGCATTGCAAGCTCTGAAATGCCAAAACAACCCATTAATTGCAGTCAATGCGGCAAGCACTATTTTAGCAGATTACTTCATGGCTTCACCGCTTTTACCGTTCACAACAAAAACAAATGTAATCCGCTTTGACGATTATGGCATAAAAGCGGATATGATGTCTGACATTACGGGAGGAACTATTTCAGAGGATTGTCTTAATATTACTGGCAGCAAAGTCACATATACATATGACATTGACGGCGACTTTGGTGAAAATACTATCAGCTGTACAATAAATGTATCAGGCATTGCAATCACCGAAGAGAGATTCCCGGACGAAACATTCAATGATTATGTTAAGCAAAATTTCGATACTGATGATGATTATATTCTCTCAGAAGAAGAAATTGAGTCAGTGACATTAATTGATGTTACTGATATGGGAATCTCTGACCTTACGGGTATTGAGTATTTCACAGCACTGAAAACTCTGAACTGCTCCGGCAACAGTCTTACAAGCCTTGATGTAAGCAAAAACACAACACTGACAGAGCTGTACTGCTCCGCAAACCCATTAATTGCAGTAAATGCAACAGGAAGTATTTCGGAATTCTATGCCTCACCGCTTTCAGCCTTTGAAGCAGACTTTGAAACAAAATCTGTCTGCCTTGCTGATTATGGCATAAAAGAGGATATGGTGTCTGACCTTACGGGAGGAACTATTTCAAATGGTTATCTTATTGTTACTGACGGCAAAGCCAAATATACATATGACATTGACGGCGGATTCGGTGAAAATACTATCAGCTGTACAATAAATGCTGATGGTATTGTAATCAGCGAAGAAAACTTTCCGGACGCAAATTTCTGTAATTATGTTAGAAAATTCGATATTGATAAGAATAATGTTTTCTCAGAAACTGAACTTTTGAAAGCGACGAGATTTGAAGTTTATTACAAAGAAATTTCTGACCTTAAAGGTATTGAGTATTTCACAGCACTGGAATTTCTGTCCTGCTCCGGCAACAATCTTACAAGTCTTGATGTAAGCCAAAACACAGAACTGAAAGAGCTGTACTGTTACAACAATAAGCTTAAAAGCCTCAATGTAAATCAAAACACGGCTTTGGAATATCTGTACTGCTACAACAATGAGCTTACAAGCCTTGATGTAAGCGGATGCACAGCACTGACAAATCTGAACTGCGAGAACAATAGTCTTACAAGCCTTGATTTGAGCGAAAACACAGCACTGGAAACTCTGTCCTGCTCCGAAAACCCATTAATTGCAGTCAATGCGGCAAGCAATATTTCGACCTTCTATGTTTCATCACTTTCAGCCTTTGAAGCAGAATCGTTTGTTATCTGCCTTGCTGATTACGGCATAAAAGAGGATATGATAACTAACATTACGGGAGGAACTATTTCAGAAGGTTGTCTTAATATTACTGACAGCACAGTCACATATACATATGACATTGACGGCAGCCTTGGTGAAAATACTATCAGCTGTACAATAAAGATTGATAAGGTTGAAATAAATGAAAAAAATTTTCCGGACGAAATTTTCCGTAATTATATTCAGACTTTCGAAGATGTTGATGATGAAATCTTATCAGCAAAAGAAATTATGAAAGTGACAGAAATTGATGTTTCTGATATGGGAATCTCCGACCTTAAAGGTATAGAGTATTTCACAGCACTGACAAAGCTGTACTGCCAGAAAAATCAGATTACAAGCCTTGATGTAAGCAAAAACACAGCATTGACAGAACTGAACTGCTCCGAAAACCCATTAGTTGCAGTCAATACGGCAGGAAGTATTTCGTCTTTCGATGCTTCGTCGCTTTCAGCTTTTGAAATAAGAGCGTCTGTTATCTGCCTTGCTGATTATGGCATAAAAGAGGATATGGTGTCTGATGACCTTACAGGAGGAACTATTGAAAACGGTTATCTTTTCATTGACGGCACAGCCACATATACCTATGACATTGACGGCGACCTCGGTACAAATACTATCAGTTGTACAATAAATTCAAATTTATCAGGCATTGCAATTAACAGCGAGAACTTTCCGGACGAAAATTTCCGAAGATATGTTCAGGAATTAGATACTGTTAATGATGATATTCTCTCATCAGAAGAAATTGTGGCAGTGACAAAAATTGATGTTTCTGATATGGGAATCTCCAGCCTTAAAGGTATTGAGCATTTCACAGCACTGGAAATTCTGAATTGCGGCAGCAACAGTCTTAAAAGCCTTGATGTAAGCAAAAACACATCACTGAAAACTCTGAACTGTTCTGCAAACAGTCTTACAAGCCTCAAAGTAAACAAAAACACAGCACTGACAGAGCTGTGCTGCGACAACAACAATATTACAAGTCTTGATGTAAGCCAAAACACAGCATTGGAAAATCTGAGCGTCTCTAACAACAATCTTACAAGCCTTGATGTAAGCGAATGTACATTACTGATATATTTGGAATGTGCGAAAAATAATCTTACAAGCCTTGATTTGAGCGAAAACACAGCACTGGAAACTCTGAAATGCTCCGAAAATCCATTAATTGCAGTCAATGCGGCAGGAAGTATTTCATCTTTCGATGCTTCATCGCTTTCAGCCTTTGAAACAAAATCGTTTGCTATCCGCCTTGCTGATTACGGCATAAAAGAGGATATGGTGTCTGATGACTTTACGGGAGGAAAGATTTTATTGGGTTATCTTTTCGTTGACGGCACAGCCACATATACCTATGACATTGACGGCGACAACGGTACAAATACTATCAGCTGTACAATAAATGCCGGTGGTATTGCAATCAACAGGGCAAACTTTCCGGATGAAAAATTCCGTGAGTATGTTAAGGAAAATTTCGATACTGTCGATGATGATATTCTCTCAGGAAGTGAAATTGCGGCAGTTAGTCGAATTGGAGTTTATAACAAAGAAATCTCTGACCTTAAAGGTATTGAGTATTTCACGTTACTGTATAGTCTGGACTGCACCAGCAATAATCTTACAAGCCTTGATGTAAGCCAAAACACAGCACTGGCACTTCTTAACTGCGAAAGCAATCAGCTTGAAAGCCTTGATGTAAGCCAGAACACAGCACTTACAACTCTGAACTGCTCTGAAAACAGTCTTACAAACCTTGATGTAAGCCAGAACACAGCACTGACATCTTTGAGCTGCTTTAAAAACAATCTTGCAAGCCTTGATGTAAGCAAAAACACAGCACTGACATCTTTGAGCTGCTTTGAAAATCAGCTTACAAGCCTTGATGTAAGCCAAAGCACAGCACTGGAATCTCTGAGATGCAGCGGAAATCAGCTTGTAAGCCTTGATGTAAGCCAAAACACAGCACTGACATCTCTGGACTGCAACAGCAATAATCTTGAAAGCCTTGATTTGAGCGAAAACACAGCACTGAAATATCTGTACTGTTCCAGAAATCAGCTTACAAGCCTTGATGTAAGCCAAAACACAGCACTGACATCTCTGGACTGCAACAGCAATAATCTTGAAAGCCTTGATTTGAGCGAAAACACAGCACTGAAATATCTGTACTGTTCCAGAAATCAGCTTACAAGCCTTGATGTAAGCAGAAACACAGAACTGGAATGGCTGGAATGTCAAAATAATCAGATTACAAGCCTTGATGTAAGTCTAAACACAGCACTGAAAACTCTGAGCTGCTATAAAAACAGTCTTACAAGCCTTGATGTAAGCAGAAACACAGAACTGGAATGGCTGGAATGTCAAAATAATCAGATTACAAGCCTTGATGTAAGTCTAAACACAGCACTGAAAACTCTGAACTGCTATGAAAACGAATATCAGATAAAGCTGACAGGAAGCACATTTGATGTAACTAAACTGACTGAAGGATTTGATATAACAAAGGCTTCGGAATGGACAAATGCGAAAGCTCAGGACAATATCCTGACTGTTACTGACCCGACACAGGCTGTTACATATAAGTATGACCTTGGAAACGGAAGTACAGAAACATTTACACTTGTTCCTGTTTCTGCTGAGCTGACAACAGATATGATTTCTGAAATTGAAGAACAGACCTATACAGGTTCTGAAATCAAGCCTGAAATAACTGTATCATGCGGCGAAATGACGCTGACAGAGGGCGAGGATTATACAGTTTCCTATGAGGATAATATTAATGCGGGTACTGCAAAGGTTATCGTTACAGCAAAAGGTGAGTTCTACACAGGCACAGCAACAGCAGATTTTGAGATAAGTCCTCTTGATATAAAAAATGCGGAAATTACTCTTGCTGAATCGGAACTTATTTACAATGGCAAAGCACAGACACAGGCAATTGCAAGCGTTAAGGTAAATGGTCTTACTCTTACAGCTAAGGATTACACAATTTCCGACAATAAAAAAACAAATGCTGAAAGCTATACACTTACTATTACGGGTAAGGGCAATTTCACAGGTACAGCAACATCAGATTTTAAGATAAATCCTCTTGATATAAAAAATGCAGAAATTACTCTTGCTGAACCAAAACTTGTTTATAATGGTGAAGCACAGAAACAAGCAATTGAAAGTGTTAAGGTAAATGGTCTTACTCTCACATCTGAAGATTACACAATTTCCGATAATACCGGAACAAATGCCGACAGTTATATACTTACTATTACGGGTAAGGGCAATTTCACAGGCACAGCAACAGCAGATTTTGAGATTGGAAAGGCAGAACCATCTGTAACACCGATTGTGGAAGATACTGAATTCTATGTGGGTGATGCTCTTCCAGAAATTGATTGCGAAAGTGTAATCAGCGGTATCATTAATTGGGTGACAGAGCTTGCAGAAGGTTTGACTGAAGGCAAAAATAATCTTGAATGGATGTTTACTCCTGATGATACGGACAATTACAAAATCGTAACAGGCACAACGGAAGTAAATGTCCAGACAACAACTACAGAAGTTACAACAACAATTCCGGAAACAACGACAACAGAAGCAACTACAACAACTATTCCGGAAACAACAACCACAAAGGCAACTACAACAACAGTTCCGGAAGCAACATCAACAACCAAGGCAACTACAACAACAGTTCCGGAAACAACATCAACAACCAAGGCAACTACAACAACAGTTCCTGAAACAACAACCACAAAGGCAACAACTACTACAGCACCTGAAACTACAACCACAAAGGCAACAACTACTACAGCACCTGAAACTACGACCACAAAGGCAACAACTACTACAGCACCTGAAACAACAACCACAAAGGCAACAACTACTACAGCACCTGAAACTACAACAACCAAGGCAACAACTACTACAGCACCTGAAACAACAACCACAAAGGCAACAACTACTACAGCCTCTGAAACTACAACAACCAAGGCAACAACTACTACAGCACCTGAAACAACAACCACAAAGGCAACAACCACTA
>JBJEQS010000210.1:0-2310 GCA_051881875.1 Oscillospiraceae bacterium | reverse complement strand
TGCGAACGTAGTTCGCAAAATTTGCTGATATGAAATATCAGCAAATGGGCGACCACTGGTCGCCCGCCCAAAATTCTCAATAAACCACAATGGGCGACCAATGGTTGCCCCTACAAAGCAGAAATGTTTAATTTCATAAGATTTATTAACAAAAATTTAACTCATTTAAAAACCTTGAATGAATATATTGTTTATTGTCATAAAGATTATTTTATGATATAATTATAACATACATAAATTTTTATCAGCGGAGGTATATAGCATTATGGCATATACAGATTATCAGAAAGCACTTAAAATCGGTGAAAAAACATATAAATCATGTACTTCAGAGGGTTCTTATCCGTATCTTCCTGTTCTGGAGGATATGCTTTCAAAGGAAAAATCAGAGTCACAGGTGAAACTCGGACTTGTTGAAATACCTATTGAACTGATAGTTGGCACATATACATCAGGCAGAACAACTGCTTTTGCATGGGATTTCATGCCGCTGCTTGACCCTGATACAGAATTTGCATCAAAATGGTCGCATCTTTATGATTCACTTACAGAAGAAGGTCAGCGTGACCCTATAATTGCTTATGAATATATGAACCGTTTCTATATTGTTGAGGGCAATAAGCGTGTAAGTGTTCAGAAATATATGGGAGCTGTTTCTATTGAGGGAAATGTAACAAGAATTATTCCTCAGAAAGATGACTCCAAGGAAAACAGGATTTATTTTGAATTTCTTGATTTCTATGCAAAGACAAGGATAAATTATATACTTATGAGCAATGAGGGGGCATATGAGAAACTTTATAAGCATATTCACCCGCAGGATAACGAACCTTTAACTGAAGATGAAGCTCTCGAATTCAAATTTATATACAGCAGCTTTAAAAAGGAATATCTTGAAAAAGGCGGTCATAAGCTTAATTCAACTATCGGAGATGTACTCCTGACATATATTGATATTTTCGGATATGATGATATAAAGAAAAAGAGTTCTCTTGAAATAAAGAAGGATATTACAAAAATATGGTCGGAATTCATAATGCTTTCAGAGGAAAAACCGTTCTCAATGATTATGAATCCGACTGATGAATCACAGAAAAAATCCATAACAAAGCTTTTGCAGGGTACAAGTCAGCCGCTTAAAGTAGCATTTGTACATTATAAAGAACCAAGTATATCAGGCTGGTCATATTGTCATGAAATGGGCAGAGAGCATATCCAGAGTGTATTCGGTGAGAAGATACAGACAGAGTCATTCGCAACATATGACAGTTCAGATATACAGCTCCTTGAAAATATCATTGATGAGGGTTATAAGGTTATATTTACCACTACTCCCGTACTCAACGGCATAAGCCTTAAATGTGCAGTTCAGCATCCTGATGTGATAATTCTTAATTGCTCGCTTAATACGGCTTTCCGTCATGTGAGAACATACTATCTGCGTATATACGAGGCTAAATTCATAATAGGAGCAATTGCAGGAATTCTCACAGAGGAAAATCGTATCGGATATATTGCTGATTATCCTATATTCGGTATGCCGGCTTCGATAAATGCCTTTGCTCTCGGTGTAAAGCTTGTAAATCCCCGTGCAAGAGTATACCTTGACTGGTCAACACTTAAAAATGGTCATAATCCCTTTGAGAGATTTGACAGATATGATGTTGATATTGTATCAAACCGAGATATTACTGCTCCGGTGCAGGAGAGCAGGGAATTCGGGCTTTATGGTCTTTACGGCGATACACGATTCAATATCGCAATGCCCGTATGGAACTGGGGTATAATGTATGAATCGCTGATACGTTCGGTAATAAATGGTGCATGGAAAAATGATGAAAATGCAAACGGTATTCATGCTCTTAACTATTACTGGGGAATGTCATCAGATGCAATAGATGTAATATTTTCACAGAAAATACCATCAAGTACAAGACAGCTTATCCGCATACTTAAAAATCAGATTAAATCGGGTGAATTCAATCCGTTTTCAGATGAAATATATTCACAGAACGGCAGACTTATGAACGAGCAGAATCATGTTATGACGCCTGAGGAAATTATAAATATGGACTGGTTTGTTGATAATGTATGCGGAAAAATTCCTGACATCAGCGAACTTGACGAAGGCTGTCACGAATTAATATCACAGCTCGGAGTAAAGCGTGATTAGCGGCAAGTTGCCGCCTCTGCATAAAGCTGCCATAGAATTCACGTTAAATTAACGTGAGTTCGATAGATTTATTTTGTAATGACGAACTATATTCGCCAGTCTTTATTTACTTATAAATCCATAATTTCAGTTCAGCA
>JBJEQS010000209.1:0-2313 GCA_051881875.1 Oscillospiraceae bacterium | reverse complement strand
CTTTTTATAAAAAAAGGTTGGGCGGCTTTCAGCCGCCTGATGAAATTTCCAGTAAGCCGCAACGGGCGACCATTGGTCGCACATACAAAAGAAATCTTAAATATTATTTATTCATAATTGTTTACTCATTCAAAAACTATGGAATTATTTTATATAAACCTTGACTTTTTGTGATTTGTATGATATGATTAAAATGTTATAGTAAAATTTATTTTATTTAACGGGGATTTGGAGTCCTCGTTTTTATTTGTACAGAAGAAAGGAACTATTAATGCATTTTAATGAATTGAATTTGTCAGAAGAAGTTTTAAGGGCGATTGATGAGCTTGGATTTGAAGAAGCTACGGAAATACAGTCGCAGAGCATACCTCTTTTAATGGAGGGCAGAGATGTTATAGGACGTTCAAATACAGGTACAGGCAAAACTGCCGCATTCGGTATCCCTGCGATAGAAAGAATATCAAGGGAAGAAAAAAACGGCGTTGAGGTGCTTGTATTATGTCCTACAAGAGAACTTGCAATGCAGGCATGCGAAGAAATAAAGAAATTTTCAAAATATATGAGATGGGTTCGTCCATGTGCTGTATACGGCGGCGCAAGCATGGAAAAACAGATACATGAACTCAAAAGGGGAGCAAATATAGTTGTAGGTACTCCCGGCAGAGTTATGGACCATATGGAAAGACGTACTCTCAAATTACAGAATCTGAAAACAATTATCCTTGATGAAGCTGATGAAATGCTCAATATGGGTTTCAGAGAGGATATTGAAAATATACTCAAACAAATACCAGAGGAACGTCAGACAGTATTGTTTTCAGCAACTATGCCGCCGGCAATCATGGCTATTACAAAGGAATATCAGAAAAATCCAGAGGTTGTCAAAATTGCCAACAAGCAGAGAACTGTTGATACAATAGAACAGTACTGGTTTGAGGTTGCAATGGGCAGAAAGACAGATGCCCTTAGACTTCTGCTTATGGCATATGAGCCGAAAGCATCAATGATTTTCTGCAATACAAAGAAAATGGTTGATGAGCTTACGGAAAATCTAAGTGCAAAGGGCTTCAAGGTCGGCGGACTTCACGGCGATATGAAACAGGCACAGCGTACACAGGTTATGGACAGATTTAAAAGCGGCAGAATATCCATACTTATCGCAACTGATGTAGCCGCAAGAGGTATTGATGTAAGCGGAGTTGATGTTGTATTCAACTATGATTTGCCGCAGGATAATGAATACTATATCCACCGCATCGGAAGAACAGGCAGAGCAGGAAAATCCGGTATAGCATATACGCTTATAAGCGGCAGAAAACAGGTTTATGATATGAAAGCCATAGCAAGATATGTAAAGGCTGATATTATACAGAAGGATTTACCGACAAGGGCTGATATAATCAAAGCAAAGCTGAATAAGACAAGTGAAAAAATATCAGCATATGTTCAGAATGAGGTAAGACCTGAGGCAAAGGATATAATCAGAGAATTTGCAGAGCAGGGGATTACTGCTGAACAGATTGCAGAAGCATTCATCACAAGACGAATCAACAAGGAACTGAAAGCTATTCCTGAATTTGATATGCCTGTACCGCTGAAGCGTGATGCAAGCGGCAAGCGTACAAAAACTGTAAAGGTTGATATATCTGTCGGACGAGTAAACAGGATTGCCCCTAATTTTATACTCGGTGCATTGGTTGATGCAACAGGTATGTCAGGAAAAAGCTTTGGAAAAATTGATATATTTGACAGGCATACAACGGTTGAAGTGCCTGATGCTGATAAGGATTATGTAATTGAATCACTTAATAATGGCAAAATCAACGGCAATAAGGTTACTGTAAAGCTTTATGAGGGCAGAGATAATCATTATTCATCAAAATCGGGTTCAGACAGAAGAAACGGCGGACATAACAGCGGTCGTGGCAGAAGAAATGAATCTGATAAGCATAGCGGATATAATAAGAAAAACATAAACCGTAACAAGAAAAAATCAAACGGCGGCTGGAAGTAATAATAAAGAGGGATTATTATTATGAGCAAGAAGAAAAAGAAAAAAAGACCTCAGCAGAGGAACAGAGTAAATAATCAGCCTATAAAAAAAGAAAATACGGCTGATAAATCTGAAATCATAAGAAATCCATATCAAAGCAATGATGGGAAAAAAATGTGGGTTAAAGTGGTTGTGCTGCTTATAGCAACGGCAATGATTATAGGAATTATAGCAATGCCGCTTATGAGTATTTACAGCAGATAAAATAACGTGAGTTCGATGGATTATTTTTGTAGGGGCGACCATTGGTCGCCCGTTAT
>JBJEQS010000208.1:0-2320 GCA_051881875.1 Oscillospiraceae bacterium | reverse complement strand
GACAACCAAAAATAAAAGTTTTGGTCAAGCTTTTTCAAGCGGCAAGTTGCCGCCTTCACTTTTCAGTGTTTTGTTTATTTTGCGGTTGAGCCATAAAACAAAATGTTACAAGTAAATAATGTAACGAAACTAAAAGTTTTTGCCCAGCTTTTTTCAAAAAGCTGGCGGTTTCCAAAGGCAGAGCCTTTGGTCGCTCGAATGAGCGAAACGGGGGTGCGGGGGCGGCAGCCCCTGCCTTTAAAGGCGTTCAAAAAAGTTTTTTGTCAAACTTTTTCCAAAAAAAGTTTGTGCGAACTTTGTTCGCAGAACAGAAACAATAAAATTCCCGGTAAACTATAACAGGCGACCAATGGTCGTCCCTATAAAAATAATTCATCGAATTCACGTTTATTATATTGCAATAATATCATATAAAAACTGATATGTCAATTATTGTTGAAAGCTGTTATTTCATTACAAAACAAGAATTAGTATGATATAATAATGTGAGTTCGACAGAAAAATTTTAAGATTAAAATAATGCAATTTCCTTATATTTTGTAAGGTCGACACAATGGTTGCCCCTACAGAAATAATTCATTGAATTCACGTTTATTTACAAATTCCATTTTTCGTTATTATTTACAATTTTTAATCAGCAAAATATCACTTAACAAATTTTTATTCGCTTAATCCACCAAATCTGCAATTTATATATTGACATTATTTGAAAAATTGTTTAATATTAATATACAGCCAATTTAAATCAGCCATTTTTTATCTATAATAACAGGAGGGGTTTTTATGAATTTCAGAAAGATTCTTGCAGGAATTACAGCTCTTTCATGCTGTACAGCTCTGCTGATGTATATGCCTGAAAATCAGTCAGGAAATGTATCAGCGGCAGAAATGGTAAGTAATAACTTTGAAACAGACTATGAAGGGTGGTATGGAAATTCCGATTCAGTAGTAATAAAAGCAGTTGACGGTGTCGGCTTTAACGGTTCAAGGGGAATGACTGTTTCAGACAGAACAACTGCAAATGATGGTGCAAGCTCATCAAAGGGGCTTTATCTTACAGGCGGTGTTGAATATACATATTCAGTAAAGGTATACAGCGAAACCGATGAAACATTCAGACTTTCATTGCTTTGCCTTGACGGAGAAACCGATGAAAAAACAGAAAAGGAACTCGTTGTCAAAGATGTAAAGGCAGGCGAATGGACTGAACTTTCAGCAGTATATACTGCTCCGGCAAACAGCTATGAGTTTAATATGACCATAAAAACTGACAGTACAAATGACTTTGTATTTGATGAAGTCAAGGTAACTACAAAAAAATCAGGTCTTGAAGTTGCCGCAGCTTCCGCAAACAGAGGTCTTAAAGATGAATTTGCAAACTATTTCAGAGTGGGCAATATCCTCAATGGCGGTACTGTTAAGAATTCAGCTATCACAGCAAATATCATAAAGGATTACAACAGCATTGAATGTGAAAATGAAACAAAACCTGATGCTACTCTCAATCAGTCACAGTGCAACGGTACAAATATCGGTGTAAAGCTTGACAGTGCAGCAGCAATATTTGATTTCTGTATTAAGAATAATATAGCCGTAAGAGGTCATACTCTTGTATGGCACAGCCAGACTCCGCAGTGGTTTTTCAAGGATAATTTTCAGGATAGTGGAAACTGGGTTTCAAAAGATGTGATGAATCAGAGAATGGAAAGCTATATCAAGAATTTGTTTGCAGCTATTGAAACTCAGTATCCATCTCTTAATCTTTACGCATATGATGTAGCTAATGAATGTGTATCAGACGACTCAAACCGTACAGCCAAAAACGGCGGTTCAAGAGAACCCGGTTACGGCAACGGAAAATCTCCATGGGTTCAGGTTTATGGTGACAACAGTTTCGTTGAAAAAGCTTTCACATATGCAAGAAAATATGCTCCTGAGGGTTGTGACCTTTACTATAATGATTATAATGAATACTGGGACCACAAGCGTGACTGTATTTACAATATGTGTAAATCACTTTATGAAAAAGGTCTTCTTGACGGTGTAGGAATGCAGTCACACGTTCCTGCCAATGCAACAGGATTTGCCGGTACTGATTCATATATTGAAGCTATGAAAAAATATCTTTCAATCGGCTGTGATGTTCAGGTTACCGAGCTTGATATAAGTGTTGAAAACGGCAAGTATTCATATGAGGAACAGGCGGCAAAGTACAAGGCAATATTCCAGGCAGCTATGGACTGGAATAAAAATCCTAAATCAGACGGTCGTGTAACTCTCGTTGCAATATGGGGACCTAATGATGCAAATTCATGGCTCA
>JBJEQS010000207.1:0-10197 GCA_051881875.1 Oscillospiraceae bacterium | reverse complement strand
GAAAAGTATGCATATCAAAGTTGAGATGAGTATTGCAACAAATCCTACAATGAATATGTAATATTTGACTTCATTTTTTTCCTGCCATATGATATATGTAGGAACAGAGCAGATGACTCTCCAGTTATCACCGCAGTCATTTACAGTGATAAGGTATTCATCGTCCATAAAAGTAGATGAAACATGGTCATTATCCGCAATTCTTGAGCTTATCATATCAGGAAGCGGCTGTCCTGTTTCACTTTCCACTGATGAATATATAACAACATTGTTATTTTCTACAAGACGAACATCAATATTTTCGATACCGCCCGGATGTTCAAAAACGCTTTGAAGTTCAGTGGTGTAGAACGATATTACAAGAATTGCATTTTCATTTACTTGTTTTACATAGTATATTCTCTTGTAATCATCATTGTAACCCGTACCCCAGCCGTCATTTGTGCGATGTCGGTTTATATATGCAGAGAGGTCTTTATAAATATTTTCCTTAAAAAGATTTACTGTGCCGTTTGATATTTTTCCAATTGTATGATTATTGCTGTAAACTATACCAAAGTCAACGAAATTTTCCATAATACATAGGTCAAAAAGCTTGTTTGTAATAATTTCCTCCGTAGCAAGAGCATCATATCCGTCCATATCCTCCTTGGTGGCATCATATGAATAAGCTTCATTTGATGCAAATATAAGCGTACCGGTGGATTCTATTGATGAAAGGTAGCTGTCAATATTCATTTTCATCTGCATATTAAGCGAAGCAGTCATGCCGCTTACCTTTGATTTAAGAGCCTCATCAGTTTTCTTGAGATTCAGCAGTGAAACCGTAGCCACCGTAGCGATAATCAGCAGCATATATCCGATTATCATATATAATTTCAGAAATTTTATTTGTCTGTTATTATCATTTTTTGACGCCATAATCTTCTCCTTTTTTATTTTTTATATTTCATACCGGTTATAACTGAAAATATTATACTGCAAAAGCAAATTATTATTGACTAATCATATTATAATGGGGTATAATGTAAGCAGTGTGAAAATCATGTGTATTTCTATAAATGTCACAGGAGGTATGATTTTTTTGAAAGTTACATTAAATCCTGATAAGGATATTGTAAAAGCAGTAAAAGACGGACTTAAAAAAACAGGCGGATACTGTCCGTGCAGACGTGAACATTCTGAGGAAAACAAATGTATGTGTCTTGAATTCCGCAATCAGATTAAAGATGAAAATTTTGAAGGTTTTTGTCATTGTATGCTTTATTATAAATCAAAATAAAAGGGGATATTTTTATGTTGGAAATCAGATTAACAAAAGAAAACTTTAAAACAGAAGTACTCGAATCGGATAAGCCGGTAATGGTTGATTTCTGGGCGGAATGGTGCGGACCATGCAAAATGATAGCACCGGTTGTAAGCGAGATTGCTGCTGAATATCAGGCAGAACTGAAAGTAGGAAAAGTGAATGTTGATGAAAGCCCTGAAATTGCCGATGCATTCAGAATATCCAGTATTCCTTCAATAATCATATTCAAAGAAGGCAAACCTGTATGCAGTTCAATTGGATACAAAAACAAGGAATACCTTTCTGAAATGGTTAAAAACTGCTTATAAGTCCATGATATATAATATCCATAGAAACGGCGGCTTGCATTCAAACAGCAGGTCGCCGTTAAATTTTATATTATTGCAGCAGAACCATAAGCCTTTACAGCCTTGCCGTTTTCATCAAGCTCGGTTGTATATCTTATTCTGAACATAACTCTGTCCTCAGTAAGCGGCATATCTACCTCAATATTTGTTTCGCCGTTTTCGACACGTTTCATTACATCTCTGTACTTGTCTGCAACTTCAGGAGGAAAGACTCCCATTTCTATAGCCGGTTCCGGATAATTCTCCATAACAGCCGGAAAATGAAGGTCACGCATACATCTGAAGCATGGATACATTTCTTTTGTATCAACTATGTATTCCCAGTAATATACATTCAACTGTTCGCTTGCTGCTCTGAATATCTTTTCACGATGCATAAGTTCTTCCATGGCTCTCTTTTCCGATGTTATATTGCGAATCATATCATAGAAGAAATAGCTGTCAATGCTTTCACCGATAAGGCGTACTGACGCTCTTATGCATACTTCATCACCCTCATTGCCGGTATAATTTCTCCATGTTTCACATTCTTCCTCATTTCCTGATTTTATTGCACGCTGAAGCATATCAATATAAATATTATAATTTTCATCGTCAAAAGCACTGCGTAAATTTCTGTTCCAGATATTTTCCTCATTGCAGTTTCCGCCAATTTCCTGAATATACTTCTTATTTATACGCATAAGGTCAATAGAACCTTTTTTCTTATATTCAAATATAGCCGCACCGCCGACAAAATTATTGAATATCATTGTATCGAGAGATTCAGCATTCCAGAAATCGCCTGAATTCATTGCTCTTGTCAGTTTCATTGCCGGTTTTATCTCACATTTTCTGTTATTCTGCAATTTATCAATAAATTCATCTTCCGGCATAGGTTTTGCATACAGATATCCCTGCATATAACAGCAGCCGATACTTCTGAGATAATCAGCCTGTTCAATATGTTCCACACCTTCAGCAATAATTGAGAATCCGAGCCATTTTGCCATTTTCACAACTGAACTGAGTATAATTGCACTCTGATTCCTATCGCCGTCATCTGAAAGGAACTTCATATCAAGCTTCAGAATATCAAGGTCAATGTTTTTCAGCGAGTTGAGTGATGAATAAGCACTGCCGAAATCGTCCATTTCAACAATATATCCTATTTCATGCATTGCATCAATAAATTCAGAAATTCGCTGTACACCATCAACAAGAGCCGATTCAGTAACCTCAATCCTTATCATATCAACAGGTACATTATATTTTTTTCTTATACTCTCAAGAGTTTCAACAAGATTAGGGTGATATATATCTCTCCTGCTTATATTTACAGAAATAGGAATTATATTTTTTCCTGTATCAAGACTTTTTCTTATAAATGCACATACAGTTTCAAAAACATATATATCAACCTTTGTGATGAAACCATTCTTTTCAAATATAGGTATAAATTTTCCGGGAGGAATAAGTCCACGTTTAGGGTGATTCCAGCGTACAAGAGCCTCAGCACCTACAAGTGAACCATCAACATGATTGTACTGCGGCTGATAGTATACAACGAAATGCTTTTCCTCAAGGGCGGCATTCATCATTCCGGCAATTTCCTGCTCACCGAGAATGGCATCACGCTGGGAAGAATTATAGTAATTATATTTGTTGATATAGTTTCCCTTTATAAGAGAATGTGCAAGAATAGCCCTGTCCAGCATGGAAGCGACTGACATTTCACTTGATTCTGTAATATATATTCCTATATTGCTTACAATTTCATATGAAAGAGGATATGCGGCTACTGCATCGAGATAATTCTGAAGTGCTGTTTCAATTTCAGAGCCATTTTTATGGGTAAACATAGCAAATCTGTCCGAACTTATACGGCAGGCAATACCATCTTCACCGCACGCTTCCGATATACGTTCAGCCATAAAAACCAGAAATTTATCCCCTTCTTCAGTGCCGAATATATCATTTATTACCTTGAATCTCAGAATATCAAAGTAAACAAAAGCATATTCACCATTTTCAACGCCTTGCTTGTCTGCAATTATAAGTTTACTTACAACATCACAAAAATCATTATAAGTTATAAGACCAGTGAGTGAATCGCTGTTTTTTTCAGAAATATTATGATTTAACTCTTTATTTTTACTCACTATAAATCCCTCCATGACAAGTAAAAAATGCAAAACTACATAATTAATAAGTATATTTTATCATACTTAGCTAAAAAAATCAATAGATTTTGTTTATTAATGTTGAATAAGTTAAATAATTATTAACTTTCACTAATCTGCTCTGTTTTTATTCAGCACATATTATCCATATATTCCTTTATATCCTTTTCAGCCATTTTAACATCTGCATACAAATCTGCCGCTGATATTCTGTAAGCACCGTTTCCCATGATTATCAGCTGTTCAGTACCATCAGATGTCGCAACACATACATTATTATCCACGCTTAATTCATGAGAAACTCTCTCAATATATGTATCAGCCGTTTCAGCCTCTTTTGTATATACTATGCTTATATTATAAAGCCTTGTAACGCTTCCTTCCGACTCCCTGACCTTATATGCATCAAAAACGATTATAATTTCACATCGGGAAAAACTCTGATAATTGGAGAGGATATTTATAAGCTCCGACCTTGCAAGGTCAAGACTTTTCTGAGCAAGTTTCTTCAGATTTTCCCATGCAAATATTATATTGTATCCGTCAACGAGAAGATATTTTTTCTTTTTCGCACGTTTTGACGGCTTATAATCCTTTACCTCAACAGGCTTAGGAGTATGCATAAGATAACGTCTGTCCCTGTTTATTTTGCCGTATGTGCGTTCAAATATCTCCATAAGTTCCTTATCATCAGCAGTACGGCGGCAGTAATCAGCGGCTTTTGCCTGTAAGCTTTCATTTTCCTCATAATAATCATTTCTGCTGTCTGCATATGGAATATGCATATAATTTTCAACTTCATTCCATTTTACAGCAAATCCTGCTCCATGAGCACAAAAAACAGAATCCGCTGTATTATCAGTATCATTATCGCAGTTATAGCCAATCTGATTTATTACCTCATCTGCATTATGACACTTTTCATAGCCGTTAAGGGTGCATGAAAGTCTTCCTCTGCCGCCTGTATATCCTGCAACATCAGTATGATATGAACGCATTTCCGATACAGGAGCATATCCGCATATTACAGTATTATCGCCGATAATATCGGGAGAGCCGAATCTTCCAAACATATTGGATATATCATTCAAAGCCCTGCCTGTACATTCAGATGGAATTTCCAGCCGGAATTCATACCATGGCTCAAGAAGTATGCTTTCCGCACGTCTTAAACCGTTACGCACTGCACGATATGTCGCCTGTCGGAAATCTCCGCCCTCAGTATGTTTCAGATGTGCCTTGCCGTTTATAAGCGTAATTTTCATATCTGTAATCGGTGAACAGGTTAAAACGCCTTTATGAACCTTTTCCATAAGATGCGTGAGAATAAGTCTTTGCCATTTCCTGTCTAGTATATCCTCACTGCATTCCGTATCAAATACAAGACCGCTTCCCTGCGGCAATGGTGAAAGCATAAGATGTACTTCCGCATAATGCCTCAGCGGCTCATAATGACCGACTCCCTCAATATTGTCTGCAATGGTTTCCTTGTAAGAAATGCTTGCCTGTCCGAATATAACGGCTATACCGAATCTTTCCGATATGACCTGACTTATAACTTCTTTCTGAATTTCACCCATAAGCTTAACATAAATCTCACCGGTACTGCGGTTTACCGATACATTCAGCATAGGGTCTTCATCTTCAAGTATGCGGAGATATTGCAGAAGCGTATGCACATCAGTATCATCGGAGGTAATTTTATATGCAAGAACAGGCTCAAGCATAATAATATTATTATCCGATTCACAGCCGAGTCCCTGCCCCGCATATGCCGCACTAAGTCCCATAACTGCACATACAGTTCCCTGTTCCGCACATTCGGCATTGCTGAATTTTTCACCGTTATAAATTCTTATCCTGCTTATTTTTTCAGAAAAGCTCTCTCCCGATTTATCAGTATATTCAATAAGGTCACGGATATTTAATTTTCCGCCTGTAATCTTCATATATGTAAGACGGTTTCCGCAGCCGTCATCACCGATTTTGAAAACCTTTGCAGCAAATTCAGATTTTTCAGGCGGACAGACCGCATATCTGCCGAGTGCATCAATAAATTCCTGCACACCCTCAATTTTAAGAGCCGAACCAAAAAAGCATGGAAATACAAGTCTTTTTGCAATTGCGTCTGATATAAGCTTATCATCAGGAGTACCTGTTTCCAGATACATCTCCATCATTTCCTCACTGCATGATGATATTTTTTCATAAAATTCATCATTTCTGCTTGAAAAATCAACGCAGTCGCCGCTTAAATGAGCAGTCATATCATTGATAATGAAATCCTTTCGCACACCTGTTATATCCATCTTGTTAACGAATATAAAAACAGGTATATTATATTTCTTCAGCAATCTCCATAATGTTTCGGTATGGCTCTGAACGCCGTCAACACCGCTTATAACAAGCACCGCCATATCCAACACCTGCAAAGTTCTCTCCATTTCCGCTGAAAAATCAATATGTCCCGGAGTATCAAGCATAGCAAACCGGATATCAGCAATACTGAACTGAGCCTGTTTTGAAAATACAGTTATCCCCCTGTCACGTTCAATCTTTTCTGTATCAAAAAAACAATTTCTGTAATCAACTCTGCCAAGCTTTCTTATTGCTCCTGTAAGATAGAGCATAGCCTCCGCAAGAGTTGTTTTTCCCGAATCGACATGAGCCAAAATACCTATTACAGCTTTTTTCATAATTTCCTCCACTTAATCATTTATCAAACTTGTATAATTATATCATATTCTCCTGAAAACAGCAACACAAAAAGTCCCCGATATTAAACCGAGGACTTTCTGTTTAAAGGTTCATGTGTAAAAAGAATTTTGAAAACAATGTTATTATAGCACACGACCGGAAAAAAATCAATTATTTCCGCATAAACGGTTAATTTAAATGCACAAATGGCAAAATGTTATTTTTTTCCGACAAGATTTCTGAGAATTTCAAGAGCATCATCAGCAGCAACCTTTCCGTCACCATTGATATCATACTTTGAAATATACTCATCAGATACATCAAAGCCGTTAAGATTTTTCTCTTTTATTATCTTTTCAAAATCCGTATAGCAGTAGTCCATATCAACATCACCGATTATACCATTGACTTTACCAGTCCATGAATACTGCCATACTGAATATGGACTGTATCTTGGTTTATCGCCTATTCTTGCGATTGCCATTGAATAGCGTTTTTTTATATTGTCTGCAAGATTTGTATTTGCAAAGCTGTCAAAAGTATATATTCCTGCATAATATCCGTTTTTTTCGAGATAATCGCAGAATGTACTGCATATCTCAGAGCATTTCTCTCTGCCAAGCTTGATATGTCTGTCCTCCTCAATGTCAAAAAGTATCGGATACTCAAAGCGTCTGCCCTTTATTATATCAAGACAGGTTTTTGCTTCTTCAAGAGCCTCATCAGCTGATACAGCATATGAATACCAGTATGCACCGCAAGGTATTTCATTAAGTTTACAGCCGGCATAATTATTTTCAAACTGCTTATCTTTCTGTGATATGGATTTCCCATATCCTGCACGAAGTATTGCAAACTGAACATTTCCGGAATTTTTAACTGCTTTCCAGTCAATCGTTCCGTTATGATGTGATACATCTATACCTTTATATAAAATTTCAGCCATTACTTTTCCTCCTCATCATTGTTAAACTGTTTAAGAGCTTTCAGCAGTTTTTCAGGATATTTAACCCCGACAGCCGCCGTATTCTCCAGTATTGACAAGCCCTCATTGGCAATATAAAAGCCGCATACAGCAGATTTCATAAACATTGACTCACTAAATAACTCTATATCTATTATATGTCCCACTGCAACGATAAGGAGCATTACAAGTTTTTTAGCAATTCCTGCAAATCCCGTCCTGCTTGAAAGTTTTTTCTGTTTGAATCCTGCTATAACACCTGTAATATAATCAATAGCCATAAAGAATACAAGTGCCTTTAACATTCCATCAAATTCTCCGTACATATAGCTGAGTATTCCGCAGATTAAAGCCGAAACAAACTGAATTCCTTTTTCAAACATATATACTTCACCTCCATTAAGTCAGAAGTGCCATCAATGTGTTTATATCATCACGCATAGCCTTTCGTGACAATGAGTATGGCTGATAAGCGTGGGCAACGTTTCCAATCTCAAACATGGGTTTACATGTATCATTTACAAATTCAGCACCAACTGACGGAATCTTTAAATTTAAAGAATACTCGGAGTATCCGTCATTTGTTGTATCATATATAATAATATTATTTCCGTAGGCAGTTTTCAAAGTCTGACTGTTACCATCTGCATCGTGTCCATAAAATCTCAATCCAACTTTTAAATTCGTTGAATTCGCTGAAAAAGCATATATACCATCTTGTAAATAAAAATGTGTATGTAAGTTTATGGTAATGTCTTTTGTGCTTGTGCCGTTTAATGTGATTGTGCCATCGTCATATTCAAACGTAACACCGTAACTTGATGTAGGCTGTGCGTTGTATGGATATTTTATCATATTTTCAGCAACAAAAATATCATTGTCAACTTTATTTGCAATGTCACTTTTTATCATTGTATCGTCATAATTTTCAAGTGCAGCAAGTTTTTCCTTTTCATCATCAGTATAGTCATTTGATGAAAGACCTTTACCTGTTTCTTTGTCCAGCTTATTATTTTCAAGTGAACAGATTTGCTGATACATTCTTTTAAAAGCCGCATTATTATTATCTGAATACACATCAAGGCTGACTGATGAGTTATTAATCATAAGAATATTTTTTCCTTCAAGCTGTTTCACCGAAAAAGGAATCCGGTAGTATGATGAATCAGGAAATATGGTATACTTATCTGACACAAACGGTTCAAATGCTGTTGCTGCATTGCCATACTCAATCTGGCAATATGCTTTTATATCGGAAAGAGAAGCACCGCTGTCAATTTTCAGTTTCAAAACAATTCTGTCATAATCCGATGATATATTAAAGCCTGCACCTGTGAAACTTCCTGATTCAACGCAAACATTGTTTTTGTAAAATTCATAGCAAATACTATAATACCAGCCTATAAAACTGCTGAGTACTACTGATATATATACTATGCCGTCAAAAAGAACAGGTGAACCATCATATAATGTAAAATATGAATCTTCAGAAGCATTTCCGTTCATAGTAATCACGCCGTATTCATCAGTAGTGAAACACACTCCGCCTGAAATTTTCCCTGAAATGTCATAGTAAGGAAAAGGAAGGAGATTTTTATTTTCTCCTGAAACAGAAAGCACAAGTTCCTCTCCTGCAATATTTTCGCCGTTTATGATTACATCAAAAAATGGGGTGTTTCCGTCAAGATTATCAAAAACAACAGGATTACCGGATTTGCATAAAGGCATATCAAGTTTTTTACTGTCAAGATTATCAATCATTTCACGAATCTGTGAATCATCATATTCAGGAAAATTACTTTTTATTCTTTGATAAAAATATGCAAGACCTCTCTCGTCTAAATATTTCATGATTCCATACTCCTTTCATCAATAACAGAATCAATTTCATCATCTGACATCGGATATATTCCAATATCCTCCAAAGACATATCACCTGCAATAATAAAATTGTTTATAGTTGGCTTGTTTTTCAGATTATTATAATCATTGCCGGCTGAAGATATACAGCGTATATTTCCTGAAACGCAGCCATTATCCGAAATATTTCCGCTTATCTGCATTATTCACCAATCCTTTCGCCAAGAACATCAATAACAGTAAATGATGCCCTTATAAAAGTGTAAAAGCAGCCGTCTGCCGTCTGTAAAGCACAGTCATAGAAATAAGTACCTGTTTCAAGCGAAAGAGTATCTTCCGGAATAAATTTTATCTGCACTTTTTCTTCATTTACAAAATCATCATAATCAATGATTTTCTGCATAATAACATCTGAATTTCTGTCATGAGATTTCTTAACTGTAAAAATTATCATATCGCCGTCTGAAAGCACACTTGCTTCACCATCAAAAGTAAATTCAACATCATATACAGCATTATTTCCCCTGAATATTCGCATATCATTATTCAAAAAAATCACACCTTTCAAAAAAATTCCCCCTCATAAATAGCTGTATATCAGTATTTTTTTGCATGAAAACGTGCAAAAAGATATTAAAAGTTTACAAAAAATTAAAAAACGTGAATTTGATAAATTATTTTTGCAGGGGCGACCATTGGTCGCCCCTTGCGGTTTACCGGGAATTTTATTGTTTCTGTTCTGCGAACTTTCCAGTTTTTTGAAAAAAGCTGGGCAAAAACTTTTAATTTCGCCTTTTACTTAGTAATAAACGTGAGTTCGATAACCAAAAATAAAAGTTTTGGTCAAGCTTTTTCAAA
>JBJEQS010000206.1:0-2328 GCA_051881875.1 Oscillospiraceae bacterium | reverse complement strand
AGGCTCTGCCTTTGGAAACCGCAAGCTTTTGAAAAAGCTTGACCAAAACTTTTGTCTTTTGGTTGTCGAACTCACATTATTTTAAAAATTGATTTGCGTGTATGAATCCTTTCATATATTGCCAATATACTAAAATGCTATAACAAAATCAACTAATCCGAATGAGAAGCATACCGGAATTTCACATATAGTACTATATTCCGAAAAATCAGGAACAGTATTTTCCTGTGGTTCAAGCTGTAATTCCTTTCCTGTTTCATTTGAGAGATTTACTGCAAAAAGTCCGTTATGCAGATTGAGGAATTCGCTTACGCAGGCATTTGTATAATCATCATTTTCTGTAAGTTCTTCATTTGAAAATCTTGAACCAAATCCAATATTTGCTGTATTGTCAGCAATTATTGCACAATTCATTGAGAATATTCCTTTCATTTTCTGATAAACACAATTGTCTGCTAAAATATTTCCAGATGATACAGGCGTAAAATCATCACCTATAAAGCGTATAATATTTTTGAAAAGCAGTGAAATATATCCGGAAATATATTTTTCCATAGGCTCGCCTTTCAGATTATATATACCTGAGAGTATTGATTCTGTTTTTTCATCGTTTGCACTGTTGAAATCGGCATCGGATATACCGTTTTCAGCCTTATAATCCTGAAGTGCGGCTTCAAACTGAGCATTTGTCATAGTGCCGCTGTCAACGAGAGCCTGTCCGAGAAGAAGATGACCGCTTGGCTGAGTTTTAAAGAGTTCCTCAACCTGTTCTCTTGTTACATATCCCATTTCAACCATAAGGTCGCCGATACGCTTATCGACACGCTGCTGTTCATTATGCACTGCATCAACCTGTTCAGCAGTCATAAGACCGGCATTTATAGCAAGTACTCCCAGTTTCAGACGTACATTTTTCTGTGCTGAAAGAGCTTCTGAAAGTTTTTCAGCAGAAACAATTCCCTTATTTAAAAGATAATTTCCAAAAAACTGTGTAAACATTTATAAATTCTCCCCTTTAAATCAATCTTTTATTTTGTTTATTATTTTTTGAATTGCTGTTTCTGAAACAGGTTTTTGAATAAAATCGAATGCACCGTTTTCGATAGCTTCTTTAAGATTATTCTGAGTACCTACTGACGATGCCATGACTACCTTTGCATCAGCATTCAGTGATATTATATTTTTAAGAGCCTCGACTCCTGTTTTTTTAGGCATTACAATATCCATGAAAACTATATCCGGAAGATGTTCAGCATATTTTACTACAGCCTGTTCACCATCTATTGCTTCAATTACCTGTTCAACACCGGCTGAATTTAAAATTTTATGCATTTGTTTGCGAACAAGCGGAGAATCATCACATATAAGAACTTTAAGATTTTTCATTATAACCACCTCATAAAGACTTTTTTTTAATTATACAATATTATACATAAGTTTTCAATAGTATTCAGCATATAAAATTAATGTTTATTTTTAGATGTTATGCACAATTACATATTATAAAATTTATTTTTTAATATCTATTTAAGAAAATAAGTGTTGCTATATTGACAATCATATACATATATTGTAGAATATATTATATATTAAATATTAAGAAAAGGAGTGTCCGATGTGAAAAATGATGAATTCAGAAAAAGAATAAAACGTATTATCATCACAGAAGATGAAATAAAACAAAAAATTGCTGAAGTATGCAGACAAATCAGCAAGGAATATGATGGCAAACCGCTTCTGCTGGTGAGTATACTAAAGGGTTCATTTGTTTTTATGGCAGATGTCTGTCGGGCAATAGATATTCCATGTGAGATAGGATTTATGTGTACAAAGAGCTATTATAACGAAACATCTTCATCAGGCATCGTTAATATTACAATGGATTTGGAACAGGACATAAGCAAATATCATGTTATAATTATTGAGGATATAATCGACACAGGACGTACTTTGCATGATATTGTGAAACTTCTGAATTCAAGAAATCCGCTTTCACTGAAAGTAATCACCTTGCTTGATAAGCCGAAAAGGCGTGTTGTTGAATTCAAAGCGGATATATCTCTTTTCACAATACCTGATTATTTTGTAATAGGATATGGTCTTGACTGCGGTGAAATTTATCGCAATCTTCCTTATATAGCTGAATACGATAACAGTATGGATTAATAAGTGATTCATAAAGAGCAAAAGTGCGGATAAACATATCCACACTTTTTGTTTTTTATATTAACATGAGTTCGATAGATTTATTTTGTAATGGCGAACTATATTCTCCAGTCTTTATTTACTTGTAAATCCATAATTTCAGTTCAGCAAACTGCGTTTGCT
>JBJEQS010000205.1:0-2331 GCA_051881875.1 Oscillospiraceae bacterium | reverse complement strand
CTTTTTCCAAAAAAAGTTTGTGCGAACGCAGTTCGCAGAACAGAAACAATAAAATCCCCAGTAAACCATAACGGAAATTTCATCAGACGGCAACTTGCCGCAAAAAAGGACTCGTTCTGCATATACATACGGCACTGTTGATGTATAATGCAAAAGAGTCCCTTTTCTTCAAATCGGTTAGTTATTGGCTGATACAGCGTTGTTATCTCTGAACAGCAATGATATGCACCATATCGCTGAAAGAGCTACCACTATATAGATTATTCTGCTTATAACCGATGCCACACCGCCAAATGCCCATGCAACAAGGTCAAAGTTGAATATTCCTACCAATCCCCAGTTTACTCCGCCAATTATGAGGAGTATCAATGCGATTTTATCCCACATTCCGTACACCTCTTTCTTTTTCTGAACTTTTTTTATTTCGTTCAGCAATATTAGTATTATCCCATATTGCAAATTTATTCTGATTATGTTAAAATTATATTATGGTAATTGCTGAGGTGATTTTTTTGAAAATTTTTAAATATATATCCCTGCTTTCCGCACTTGCACTTATAATGTGCGGATGCAGTGAAATTGATAACAATGCTGTATTCCATACAGAAGATGAAATTCAGGAAACCGTTACAGAATATATCCCCGAAACTGAAACCACCGAGCCATATAATCCCGTTGTTGAAATAAATCTCTCATTCCTTGGCGACTGCACCCTTGCCACTCAGGAGGGACAGTATGACAGCGGTACTTTCATATGGTATTCCGAAAACAATCCCCCCGAATATTTTTTCGAGAAAACTTATCCTTTCATATGCGATGATGATTTCACCATTGCCAACTGCGAAAATGTATTCTCAGATACCGCATTACAGCCGAGAAACAAGGGATATACGCCTGCATTCTGGTTTCGCTCCCCTGCAAAGAATGCTGAAATATTTCCTGCCGGAAATATCGAGGTTGTATCGATTGCAAACAATCATACAAATGATTACGGCGAACAGGGCATGACTGATACCATAGCCGCCATTGAAGCCACCGGAAAACTCTCATGGGGCGGTTCGGAAAAAGATGTAATTCTTCAGAAAGACGGCGTTTCAATCGGTCTTATATGCGATGCCATATGGAGTGAACTTGATACTCCGAAAATTATTGAACGTATTCAGGATATATCAAACGGAACTGATATTCAGATTGTATTCTTCCATGGCGGCGAGGAGGCTCGTCACAATGAGGAACAGTGGAAAGTCAATGCCTGTCATCAGATGGTTGATGCCGGTGCTGACCTTGTGGTCGGTGGTCACCCCCATGTTCTCCAGCCGCTTGAAACATATAATGATGTACATATTGTATATTCAATCGGAAATTTCTGCTTCGGCGGAAACCGTTCTCCTGAAAACCGTACAATAGTTTATCAGGAAACTTTTACATTTGATAAAGATTTACATAAAATAATATCAAATACCGAAAATATAATTCCATTCTATGTATTCACAGGCAGTTCAAATAATTTTCAGCCCGCACCCATTGAAGATGAAACTGCTGCTGCAAAAGTCCTTGATTTCATGTACCGCAAATCCTCATCACCTTTTTAGGAGTGTAAACATATGAACAATCTTGTATTCATACTGATAATACTTTTCATCGCCGCTGTTCTCTCCGCCATATATCTTGAACGGAAGCCGTATATCCAGAAGAAAAAAATCGGCTCTGAGGGCGAGGAAAAAACAAACAAAATATTGCGGAAATATGCCCGAAAGCATAAGTGTCTGCTTATGACAAATGTTTTTCTTCCTCTTTATGACGGCACTTGCGAAATTGACCACATACTTTTCGGAAAATTCGGAATTTCCGTTATCGAAACAAAAAATATTTCCGGTGAATTATCGGGCGATGGAAAACAGCTTATACATAAAATCGGCTCGAAACAGTATTATATGTATAATCCCAAAATGCAGAATGAATCTCATGTGAAAAATATTCAGCACCATCTCAACAAAGCCGGTTATCGCAATATCCCTATATATCCATTTGTAGTATTCACAAGCAATAACATAAAATTCCCGTCAGATATAGGTATTCCGATATCAGAGCTTGAAAAAAATCTGAAAAATCTCCCTGACAACAAATGCAGCTTTAAAGAGCTTTATGATGCAATACGCAAAATAAAGGTTATGAGTCCTGTTCAGAAACTCCGTCATAATATCGAATTAACTGTAAAAAACAAACAATAATTCAATTTAAGGGCGACCATTGGTCGCCCGTTTGCTGATATTTCATATCAGCAAATTCTGCGGCATTCTGCCGCACAACCTTTTTTTATAAAAAGGTTGC
>JBJEQS010000204.1:0-10262 GCA_051881875.1 Oscillospiraceae bacterium | reverse complement strand
AAAATGTGTAAACCATGTGCTTGCACAAAGTGTAAACTATCTTACTCTTGACACAATGGTCGCCCCTACAAAAGAAACCATCAAATTTACGTTATTATAGCAATCTGCGGATTGTTGAATATAAGATACATTTTAAAGGAGGTATATAAAAAATGACAGAGGACAAAATTTTAGAGGTGTGGACGAATGCTGTAGGCTATACACCGCATCACCTCACATCTGCACAACTCAAAGAGTATGAGGATTTCATACTTGACGGAAAGGAATTTCCTGAAAATCATGTATTTCAGAACTGGGTTTATGGTCTGTCGGAATTTCCGAGCAATGTCGTAAGGGAAATGAATGGCGGAGAAAATTCAGAGGTCGCAAGAAGATGTCTGTGGCTCATAGCCAAAGAGGGAAAACATTCCATTTTCGGATACGGATACTTGTCCGGAAAGAGCATTGAAGTATGTCAGCAAATAGGCTTTTCCTTTGCAGAGATTATGGAGAAAACGAACTGTGAAAGAATTGGTTATCACAGCTATGTTGAAATTGCCGAAACCATATACAGAGTATATGCTGATGAAATTACCGGTTATATTGATGACAGACGGCTTGACAAGGAAGAAAGAAATTCCAAAAAGCTTATATTAATGCTTGGAATTCTTACACAGGTTATAGCAAATGACTATGAAAACCATAAGGATTTGGTTGCACTTGCATTGAAATATTTTGAAAAAATACCAAACGGATATGCCCTTGAATTTCTCTGTCATATCTATAATATCAATGATGATACAATGACTATTTTCAAAAGATTTGCGTCAAAGACTGATTATTATACAGCATTAAACGATGATATGACAAAGTATCATGGCAAAGGCGTATTCAAGGAAGAAATGTACAAGCTGGGATTTCAGAGAAATTATTTCAAAGCATTTATGCTGAATCATTTTTGTTTGTCTGATGACAATTTCAAATCAGGTCTTGAGGATTTGTACAGGGAAAACAGGGATTTATTTGCAGATGTATGTTATGAAATAATCAAAAACAAGCAGATTTTTGGTTCGGAAAGAGCAGTATATTCAGTTGCAGTAATGCTTATGAACAATGACGGACAGCGTGAACTTGATGCCGCTTCGGAGCAGATGCCGCATTATATACATATACTGACAGACTGTTTTAAAAGTATGAATAAAAAAGAAAAAGTTTCATTTATTCAGTTTATGCAGGTTTTAAATTCCGATGATATGTCGGCTGATGGCTTGGAACTGAATTTTAATTATTATTCAAGATGCGGCGGAATTGAGAATAGTTTCAAAATATTATCAGTTCTTGCGGAATTTAATAAACTTGCAAAAAAATGTATAAAGCTTCTCTGTATGTGTGTTGACAATAAGGACAATATCCACCATCTTGGTTCATTCTATACAGCATTTGTAACCACAAGAAAAAAATGGCTGAAAATTCCTGTTGAAAAGAGCTGTGATGTTTTCAGAGAATTTGTCCCTGTAAAATCATTCTTTAAAATGCATTGCTTTGCAAATTCAAATAACTGGCTGAGGTGTTATACACAGATTGATAAAGGGATAATTGAAAAATATGCCCTTGAAAATCCCGATGAAGCATTGAATGTATTCAGTGAATTAAATGATATTTCATATACATCTGCATGGCTTGATTTTTATTACAGCCTTGATATCGAAAAGAATTTTGAGCCGCTGATAAGTGCATTGAGAGGAAAATCAAAAATTCTCAGAAAGAAATCATTTGAAATTGCAGAAAATTTTGAAGCTGAAATCCGTGCGGAGCTTGAAAAAATTCTCCCGAAACTCAAAGGTGATGCGGCTCTCAATGTCACACAGCTTATCAGAAAATGGGATAATATAAAAAAATTCGGAAAGGATTTTGCATTTTCATCAAATGAATTCACAGAGGAATTCTGCAAAGAAAATCTTAATCCTGCGGCGGTAAGGAAAATTTCATGGATAGATGAGGGCTGTTTTGAGGGCATAAGATATGCAGACCTCTCCGGCACAGCCTCGCCCGATATTCTTAAATACATAATCAGTGAGTATATGCTTCTTGATGAGCCATGCAGACTTATAAGCTGCGATAAGGTTGCAGAACGCCTTAACAGTTCGGATTTACAGGCGGCACTGGAAAATATATTCACATTATGGCTTGAAAGCGGAGCAGATACAAAACAGAAATTTATCACATTGCCATACTGCCTTTATGCTTCAGACAGTCAGATACTCAGACTGAAAAAACAGCTTGAACTGTGGGCAAAAGCCTCAAGACACCAGCTCGCATCATTTGTTGTAGGAAATATGGCACTTAACGGCGGAAGTGTTGCATTGCTTACGGTTGACGGAATATCATCAAAATTCCCGAATAATGCGGTTAAATCAGCGGCAAAGTCGGCATTTGAATTTGCGGCAAAAATTCTTGAAGTGCCGATTGATGAGCTTGCGGATAAGATTGTGCCAAACTTTGGATTTGATAAGAACGGCGAAAAGCTTTTTGATTACGGAAGCAGAACATTCACAGTATCGCTTATGCCTGATTTTTCGCTGTCAATCCATGACAATGCCAAGGATAAGGATATTAAGAGTATGCCGAAGCCTAATGATAAGGACGATGCTGTAAAGGCAGAGGCGGCTAAGAAGGAATTTTCCGAACTGAAAAAGCAGATAAAAGCCGTTGTGACATCACAGAAAGCACGTCTTGAAAAGGTATTTATGAACGGAAGAACATGGACAGCTGAAAAGTGGAAAAATCTGTTTGAAGAAAATGCAGTTATGCATTGCTTTGCAGAAAATCTTGTATGGGGAACATATGAGAATGGCAAGCTGAAAGATACATTCAGATACCTTTCTGACGGTTCATTCTGCAATGAGGAAGATGATGAGTATGAGCTTCCTGAAAATGCAGAAATAACACTTGTTCACCCAGTTGAAATGGATAAGGAACTGCTTGAGAAGTGGAATGAACAGTTTGAGGATTATGAAATAATACAGCCGTTCAATCAGCTTAATGCGAAAGTTACAGAGCTTGAGCCGAATGAGATTTCAGACAATGTTATTACAAAATATGACGGAAGAAGCCTTACGGTCGGAAAACTCAGCAGTACCGCCAAGAAGTATGATATGCAAAGAGGTTCGGCAGGTGACGGCGGCAGTTTTGAGGGATATTGTCTGGAGGATTCATATATCGGCATAGGAATGTCATTTGAAGCGGATATGCTGTATTTCGGACAGGATTTCAATGAAACGGTAAATGTAGAGAAGATTTATTTTTACAGAACGGACACAGGGAAAATGGCGGCAGTAAATCCGAATGAGATAAGCAAAAGATTTGTAAGTTCATGTCTTGCGATTGTGGAAACAATAGTTGATATGTAGCGGGCGGCGAGTTGCTGAAAGACTTATCAAAGCGGTCGGGTAGGTAAAAAATGTACCAATAAAGCAAAATCCGAAACCAAAAGTTTTGGTCAAGCTTTTTTTCAAGCGGCAAGTTGCCGCCTCCGGTTTTGAGTATCAACCTTATCAAGGTGGTCGAGTAGGTATAAACCGAACCAACAAAGCAAAATCCGAAACCAAAAGTTTTTTGCCCAGCTTTTTTTCAAAAAAGCTGGTGGATTCCAAAGGCAAAGCCTTTGGTCGCTCGAATGAGCGAAACAGGGGTGTGGGGACGGAGTCCCCGCCCTTCAATCGTTCAAAAAAGTTTTTTGTCAAACTTTTTCCAAAAAAAGTTTGGGCGGCTGAAAGCCGCCTGATGAAATTCCCAGTAAACCATAACGGGCGACCAATGGTCGCCCCTGCAAAAGAAATCAGCAAATTTACATTTATACATAAAAAGGTGATTTATATATGAATAATGTACAGAAGCCGTTGACAGAGGTAAAATACAAGGAGGAGCTTGATGCACTCAGAGCAAATGACAAGGGCATGAAGCCGTCAGGGTGGCTCATGTCCCCAAAAGCTGTAAGGTCATTTATACTCGGTGAAAAAAAACCTCTCGATTATAACGGAAAAAAAGTTACCATTTCACAGAAATTCTACGGAGATGATTCACTCGTTGAACGTGCAATCGTAACTCTTGCGAGTAATCGTGGACTTATGCTCGTAGGAGAACCGGGAACAGCCAAAACCATGCTTTCCGAACTGCTCTCAGCGGCAATATGCGGAAACAGTGCCAATACTGTTCAGGGAACGGCAGGAACTACCGAGGATAATATCAAATACTCATGGAATTATGCACTTCTGCTTGCAAAAGGACCTGTAAAGGAGGCTCTTGTGCCTGCACCGATATACACAGGTATGCAGGAGGGAATTATAACAAGATTTGAGGAAATAACACGCTGTCCTCTGGAAATTCAGGATACACTTATTTCCATAATGAGCGACAGAGTTATGAATATACCCGAATTCGGAAAAGAGGGCATGATATTTGCATCACAGGGATTTAATGTCATTGCAACGGCTAATACAAGGGATAAGGGCATAAATGAGATGTCAAGTGCCTTGAAAAGACGTTTTAATTTTGAAACAGTAGAGCCTGTCAAGAGCATTTCCCTTGAAAGCAGGATTATCAGAGAGCAGTGCGAATCAATGTTTGCAAATGCAGGACTTTCAATAGATGTGCAGGAAGATGTTGTTGATATACTTGCCGAAACATTCAGCGAACTGCGTACAGGACAGTCATATGAAAAAGCGAAGATACAGAAATTATCGGGAGTTATGAGTACAGCAGAGGCAGTTGCAGTATATTATCAGTCGGCACTTAATTCCTGTTATTACGGCGATGGCAGAATAAGTATGCAGATACTCACAGAAAATCTTCTCGGCTCGGTTATGAAAGAAAACAAGGACGATTTGCCAAAGCTCAAGGATTACTATAACGGCTCTGTAAAATTAAAGGCTGAACGTCTTGGCGGATTATGGAAAGAGCTTTATAACAGCCGCACATCTTTAAGGTAAAGCAGTTATGGATATAAATACAGAAAATCTTTTCGGCAGAGCATTTGATATGAATTCGGGGATAATATACTATCCTGTCAGACATCATTCAGCCGCCTGTGCCATGCACCTTGAAAAAGTAATAGAGGAATATCAGCCTGACAGCATACTCATAGAGGGTTCAGCAGATGCGGATATGCTTATTCCGTACATAGTCCATGAAAATACCGTACCGCCTGTGTGTATATATTACAGCTATGATGATAAAAAAGGTCTTGTCGATGAAAACTGCGAAAAATACAGAGCATATTATCCGTTTCTTGAATATTCTCCCGAAATGACGGCACTTAAAAAGGGAAGTGAAACAGGTGCGGAAATACATTTCATAGATATACCATACGGTGAAATGCTTGTAAACGAAAAGCGAAAGGAATTGCAGTTTGATTTCGGCAAAGAGGGATATGATGACGAAGCGTCATATACCCGAAAAATTGCGGAGGATAACGGCTGCCGAAGCTTTTCGGAATTCTGGGAGAGTCGATTTGAAACTGCCGCACCGCACAAGGATACAGGAGAATTTGTAAAAAGCGTTATGGCACTGGGATATTATATGCGGCAGTTCGGAAAAGCTGATGAAGATGATTATATGAAAAATCTGCGTCGTGAGAAATACATGGCGGATAATATAGCGAAATACAGCAAGGGGCATAAAAGAACGCTTGTAGTAGCAGGAGCATTTCATATACTAGGACTGCTTGAGCCTGATAAAAGCCTTAAAGCACTGAAAAAATGCGACTCATCAGCAAAATCAATCTACCTCATGCCGTATACATTTTTCGAGGCAGACAGCAAAAGCGGATACGGAGCAGGAATACCGTTTCCGTCATTCTATCAGAAGATATGGGAGAAATTCCATGATGAAAAAATTCCGAATGATAAGGTATATGAGGAAACCGTTCTTGAATATATCGTGAAAACAGCGAGATATACAAGAAGCAAACAGGCTGTATCAGTACCCGATGAGGTAAATGCCTTTGCAATGGCGAAATCGCTTGCAGTTTTAAGGGATAAATCCTCAGCAGGAGTATATGAACTGATAGACGGAGTAAGAAGTACATTTGTCAAGGGCGATATAAACACAACAGCGACATTTGAGCTTGATTTTCTCTATAAACAGCTTACGGGAATGGGAATAGGAAAAATTGTTTCCGATGAAAAAATAGTGCCGCCTGTCGTGGAGGAATTTCATGCACAGTGCCGCAAATATCGTATAAAAACGAATACAATAGCATATCAGGATATGACGCTTGAAACGGTAAAAAAACCTGCACATTATGAGAAAAGCTGTTTTCTGCACAGAATGGAATTTCTGAATACAGGATTTTGCCGAATGACCGCAGGGGCGGATTATGTAAATGAGAAGGATACAAACCTTATAAGAGAGCAGTGGAGATGCCGATACAGTACAGACGTTGAAACCGCACTCACGGATTTATCGGTATTCGGAGCAAATATATATCAGATATGCAGTACACTGATTGAGAAGAAATTCAGGGATAATATGACTGCCGCAGAACTCGGAAAAATCATGATACATATTCATGTAATGGATATGGATATAATCATAGCTGAAAAAAATGCCGTAATGCGTTCGGTAATTCTCAATGATAGCGATTTCATAAGCGTTTGCGGATTTATCCATTCTGTAAAGCGTCTTATCGTTATGAATAAATTGAGAAGCGGAGATTTTCCGCTTGTACTATGCGAATACATGAGTACAGCATTTGAAAAGGCGATAAATCTGCTTGATGCAGTAAAATCTGCCGATGATGACAAGCTTGATGATGTCTGCAAGGGCATAAGAATGTTATATTCTGTAAGCATGGAGTATGGTGAGATTTGCCATGCGGAAAATCTTTTTGATGAGATTGAAAGGATATACACTGACAGTGAGTGCAAAAATGAGATTTACGGCGTAATGACGGCTGTAATGTTCAAAAGCGGCAGGATTACCACAGAGGAATATTGCAGGATAATCGGCTCATATCTTGAAACTGCTGACGGAAATGATGCGTCACTTTTTCTCTGCGGAATATTCATGGCAGGCAGAGATATATTGTTTACCGATAAGAAACTGCTGTTTATAATAGATACTGTAATATCGGGCATGGACGCTGATGAATTCAAAGCTGTACTGCCTAATCTGCGATATGCGTTTACGAATTTCATACCATCTGAAACGGAGCGTATCAGCGGAATGATAGCACAGCATTACAGCGTATCGGAGGATATGATTTCCGGAAGCTGTACATACAGCAGAGAAGATGTGGAAAAAGCGTCTGAATGTGACAGAAAAGCGTCATTGAATTTGAGAAAGTGGGGACTGGACTGATATGGAAAATAATGAATCACTTTCAAGATGGAGGCTTATACTGGGGGAATTTGCGGAGAATAATATCCCCGTTGATGAGAACAGCAGAGAAGCCGATGAAGCACTTTCATTTTTATATGACAATGAATACGGTGAAAAAAGAGGAATGAGAAAGGGCGGCAAGGGCAGTTCGGTTATGGACGTACCGGAGTGGCTGAAAAAGATAAAAAAACTTTTTCCGAAAGAAACCTGTGATATAATGCAGAAGCAGGCACTCAACAAGTACGGCATGACGGATATGCTGAAAAATCCCGATGTACTCAGAGAGATTGAGCCTGATATAGATTTGCTGAAAAAACTGCTCTCATTCAGAAGTGTACTTCCTGAAAATGTCAGAATAATGGCGGATAATATAATCAGACAGGTAGTAGAGGAGCTGAAACGAAAGCTTGAAGTCAATGTTAGAAAAGCATTCAGCGGAAAAAAACTGCCTTACAGCACAAATGCTCCTAAAGTGTACAGGAATTTCAATTTCAAGAGGACTGTTGAAAGAAATCTGAAGAATTACAGTCCCGAATATAAGACAATTATACCGCAGAGATTGTATTTTGATGCGAATATCAGAAATTATAATCCATGGAATGTAATAATTCTTGTTGATGAAAGCGGAAGTATGAGCGATTCCGTAATATATTCAGCGATAACAGCGTCAATATTTTCAAAACTGCCGTTTATAAGCATAAAACTTGTCATATTTGATACAAAACTTGTTGATTTGAGTGAATATACCTCTGATGCTGTTGAAACTCTGATGAAAGTACAGCTCGGAGGAGGTACGGATATATACAAAGCACTGTGCTATGCACAGAAACTTATGACAGCACCGCAGAAAACCATCGTAATACTTATAAGCGACTTGTATGACGGCAATGATTACAGATATATGTACGGCTGCTGTTCAGCAATAGTTGAAGCAGGAGCGAAATTTTTTGTACTTCCCGCACTGGATTATTCAGTATCGCCGTGCTATGACAGGAGAGCGGCAGAGAATATGGCGAAACGAGGGGCGGAAGTATGTGCAGTAACACCGGAGGGACTTGCTGAATGGATAGGAAATGTAATATCATAGCGGATAATGGCTGTGAGAGTAAAATAAGTATTATCAAGCCGAATATTACCGAGGAAAATCTTGTAAAAATATCAAACAAGGGAATATACAAACGAGGTCTTAAAGATGCGGAGAGCGTTTCGGAGGCTGAAATATCGTATTCTGACGGATTTATAAAAGTAAAATATGATGATATGCAGATAGCCATAAAGGACAATTTCAAGGGAGTATCATGCAGCTGTAAATCAAAAACAGTATGCCGCCATGTAATTACCGCATTTATAATTTTGCAGGAATGTGAGGTAACTGCGGCAGAAAATCCGATAATTCAACAGTCTGAGGAGAAAAATGTTGAAAACTCTGCAAAAGAACCCGAAGAAACATCTGAAAAAACCGAGATAAACAGTGCATATCTTAAAGAGGTCACTGATTATATGGATATGGTTATGAAAAAGGGGATAATCAACTGCAACAGCAGTGATGCTGATATATCATCACAGCTGGCGGTAAAGGGAGAGAATACCGTTCATAACAACATATCGCTTATGATGAGAAGCTTTTCGGTGCATATCGGTAAAATGCTTGAAAACAGTGCAGAATTTTCATCGGTCAGTGTTTTTCATCTTGTATGCAGGATATACAACACCGCAAGGGCAGTACTTGCAAATGCGGATAATCAGGAAAAGCTGAAAGTATTATGCACGGACGGAAAAGACGGCTATAATGACAGAGGGATACTCACATTCAGCGGACTTGGAGCATATCCATGGGCAACAAGTTCGGGATATACGGGAGTTACAGCAATACTCTACTGCGAGAATGACAGGAAAATTTACACATATTCATCAAGCATAACATATATCCACGAGAATACCAAAAAATACAACAGTGCTGATAGTCTTGAGGAGCTTTTCAGAAACCATGCACACTGGCAGAATTCAGCGTCACTCAATCAGATTTCAGGCAGTACATTCAAATTATTCGGCTGTAAAACAAACAATTCCGGCAGAATATCATCATCAAAAAGCACAATGATGAATGTACTCGGCTTTAATACATATGATAAGGTTGAAATCATGAAGCTTTCGGCGGAGGAAATGCTGAAAAATGAGGAGGAATATGATTATTTTTCCGAAAAGTATGGAGAAAAGATATGTGCGATAAAATTCGACAGCTTCGGCAGGATAATATATAATAAGATAAGACAGGTGCTTGAATTTGAGATATATGACGGCAGATATTCATATCCATGCGAAATAGTATGGAATGAAATCAATAAAAATGCGGTTTCGTATATAGAAAATATATCAAGAAAAGGTCTTAAAAGCAGGAGTTTTATAATATGCAGATATTACAAGGGCATATTTACTCCGATAAGCATAGCAAATGATGAAAAAGTCAGAAGTTTTTATTTTGAGTGATGGTGAATTTTTATGGAGAAAATTTGCAGATATGCAGAGGAAATACTTTCGGATATGATATTCTGCGGACTGGAAAATGTATCAGCGGAAATGATTGAAAAACTGGAGATATTGGCGGATAATATGAATGAGCTTGGCATGGCGAAAGGCAGAGATATTGTTAAAGATATATGCAAGGAACTTTCTGAATTCAGAAGAAAAGAAAATGACGGTGAAAATTTGAGGAAACTTATCAGCAAAATGGAATTTTATCTGACAGTAATAGATGAGAATTCAGTAAAATAACATGAGTTTGATGGTTTCTTTTGCAGGGGCGACCAAGCGGTCGGGTAGGTACAAAATGAACCAATAAAACTAAATCCGAAATTAAAAGTTTTTTGCCCAGCTTTTTTTCAAAAAAGCTGGTGGTTTCCAAA
>JBJEQS010000203.1:0-2351 GCA_051881875.1 Oscillospiraceae bacterium | reverse complement strand
CCACAGAGAAGATTGACGGTGCTGTTGCCATGATTATGGCTCTCGACCGTGCAATACGCTGTGGATGTGTTTCTGATGAGTCTGTTTATGATTCGAGGGAGATGTTGATTTTGTAGTTGTGGTTATCCTATAAACTGGAATTTAAACGTCATGCTGCTAAGAAATACGTATCATTCAAAAGGATATTTTATGCCCCACAAATCACGAAGATAATCCATCTGTCTCATAATTTCAAGGGTTTCAGAATGCGGCATATCCTTACATTCAGATTCACCATTCATAATTGCATCATGGCAAGCCATAAGCTCATATTCATATCCGTTTATCTGTGACGGAGAAAAAATTTCTTTTACCATTTCATGGTCAGAATTATAAACACGTATTATTTCAGGATTATTTATATTCTGTACAGTGATATATCCCTTTGTTCCATAAATCACACCATTTCTGTCACCTGGAGTTCTAATTGAACTGAAAAGACTTGCAAAACTGCCATTTTCATATTCTATGGATACAGATTCCTGAGCATCAACTCCTGTTTCGAGTTTAATGCAGTTGCCGTTAAGTGATTTGATTTTGTTTCCAAAAATCATTGATGAAAAATTCAGAGGATATATCCCTAAGTCAAGCAAAGTTCCTCCTGCAAGTGATGGATCTCGTAGACGTTTTATATTCTCAATTGGATAGCATAGGCTTGCAGTAACAGAAATTGCATCGCCAATTATTCTACTTTCAATAAGTTCATTTAAAATATATCTGCTCGGCATATATCGTGTCCATATTGCTTCGGCTGCAAGCAATTTTTTTGATTTTGAAATATCAAGAATTTCCTTTGCCTGAAAATAATTTGCTGTAAAAGCTTTTTCAACAAGTATATTTTTACCAGCATTTAAACACATCAATGCCTGTTCATAATGAAATGAATGAGGCGTGGCTATATAAACCAAATCTATATTTTCATCATCAAGCAAATCTTTATATGAACCATATGATTTTTCAAATCTCCATTTTTTAGCAAACCTTGTTGCATTTTCAATACTTCTTGAAGCCGCTGCGTATGGTTTATAATTATCATCAAGACCACTTATAGCAGCAGCCATCTTTTCAGCAATATGACCTATTCCAAGTATAGCAATGTTCATCTTAATTCCTCCCTAAAATCAAATTCCGATTTGTAGAGCAACCGCTCTACATTCTGTTTAGCATATTATACCACACCCATACCTTCAAAGTCAACTGAAAGGAGCTGATTTCTATGGGTATTTTCACAGGACTATTCAAGTCCAGAGATAAGCCAACCAACAGTTATGACAGCCCGTCCTACACATATTTTTTCGGACGAGCCAATAGCGGAAAACGTGTAACCGACAGAACAGCCCTGCAGCATATTGCGGTTTATGCCTGCGTGAGAGTTTTGTCGGAGGCTATCGCACAATTACCACTTCATGTGTACAAATACAACGATAAAGGAAAAGAGCGAGTGCCACAGCACACGCTTTACTTTTTACTCCACGACCAGCCTAATCCTGAAATGACATCATTTGTTTTCAGGGAAACTCTTATGTCGCATCTGCTGATTTACGGCAATGCTTATGCACAGATTATCCGTAACGGCAGAGGTGATGTTATCGGACTTTATCCTTTGATGCCTGACAAAATGAAGGTTGACCGTGACAATAAAAACCGCTTGATATATATTTACAGCCGTTACGATGAAGCAAATCCGAATATGAAAGAACAAGGAGACATAATTCTCTATGCCGATGAAGTTCTGCATATTCCCGGACTTGGATTTGATGGATTGGTGGGATATTCGCCGATTGCACTTGCTAAAAATGCAATCGGTATTTCTATTGCCTGTGAGGAATACGGTGCGTCATTCTTCGGAAATGGTGCAAGTCCGTCGGGTGTCCTTGAACACCCTGGAGTTATAAAAAATCCGGAGCGTGTACGTGATGCATGGCAGAGAGCCTACGGTGGAAGAAATGCTCATAAAGTTGCAGTTTTGGAAGAGGGCATGAAATTTACTCCCATTGCAATTCCGAATAATGAGGCTCAGTTCCTTGAAACCAGAAAGTTTCAGATTGAAGAAATCGCAAGGTTATACAGAGTACCTCTCCATATGATTGGCGACCTTGACCATGCCACATTTTCAAACGTGGAACATCTGTCACTTGATTTCGTGAAATACAGCCTTGACCCATGGATTATTCGCTGGGAACAGGGACTTATGAAAGCATTACTTTCAGATTCAGAGAAAGGCAAGTATTTCATCAAATTCAATGTTGACGGACTGCTTCGTGGTGATTACGCAAGCCGTATGCAAGGCTATGCCACAGCAAGACAGAACG
>JBJEQS010000202.1:0-2353 GCA_051881875.1 Oscillospiraceae bacterium | reverse complement strand
GTATCTATGCGGCTTTTTTCAACTTTTGTTTGTGGTTTTTGGGGTAACTTAAAAAAATGTATTGTAAAACAGGGTTTTTGAATGAGTAAACAAATGAATAGTATTTATAGTTTCGATAGGTTTATTTCTGTAGGGGCGACCCTGCAAAAATAATCCATCGAATTTATGTTAAATTTATCCGAACTTATCATTATATATAATACTGCTATAATAAAAAAAGTATATTATAAACTATTGACAGTTTGACAAGAATATTATATAATGGTATGTGTGAGAAATTTGTTTTATTTTATAGATTTTTCACCATGTATTGACAATTTTCATTTTTGAAAGGAGAAGATTATAATGTCACTGACATCTAATCCGAATGTATTGAAGTGGGTCGAAGAAGTTACTGCCCTTACAAAACCTGATAAAGTTGTATGGATTGACGGAAGCGAAGAACAGCTTGCTGAACTCCGCAAGGAAGCTATCGCTACAGGAGAAATGATTGAACTCAATCAGGAAAAACTCCCGGGCTGCCTCTACCACAGAACTCTCCCTAATGACGTTGCTCGTGTTGAAGACAGAACTTTCATCTGTACAAAGACTAAGGAAGAAGCCGGTCCTACTAACAACTGGAAAGACCCTAAGGAAATGTATGCTATGCTCACACCTATGTATGACGGTGTTATGAAGGGCAGAACAATGTATGTTATCCCATACTCAATGGGCCCTATCGGTTCACCTCTCGCTAAGGTTGGTGTTGAAGTTACAGACTCAATCTATGTCGTTCTCAATATGAACATCATGACAAGAATGGGCAAGGCTGCGTTTGAAAATCTCGGCGATACTTCAAACGACTTCGTAAGAGGTCTTCATTCAAAGGCTGATGTTGACCCTGAAAAGAGATACATCGTTCATTTCCCGGAAGACAATACTATCTGGTCAATAAACTCAGCTTACGGCGGAAATGTTCTCCTCGGCAAAAAGTGTTTCGCTCTCAGAATTGCTTCATTCCAGGGTAAAAATGAAGGCTGGATGGCTGAACATATGCTTATCCTCGGCGTTAAGAAGCCTGACGGCGAAGTTAAATATATTACTGCTGCTTTCCCGTCTGCCTGCGGTAAGACAAACCTTGCTATGCTCATTCCTCCGGAAGGCTACAAGAAAGACGGCTATGAAGTATTCACAGTCGGCGATGATATCGCATGGATGAAACAGGGCGAAGACGGCAGACTTTATGCTATCAACCCTGAAAATGGTTTCTTCGGCGTTGCTCCGGGTACAAATGCAAAGTCAAACTTCAATGCTCTTGAATCAACAAAGAAGGATACTATCTTCACAAACGTTGCTATCAACAATGATGACATGACAGTATGGTGGGAAGGTCTTGACAAGAATCCTCCTGTAAATGCTACTGAATGGAAGGGCGAAAAGGTTAACGGCAAGGAATTTACTTCCGTTATCGCTGCTGACGGCAAACCGCAGAAGCTTGCTCATCCAAACTCAAGATTTACAGCTCCTGCAAAGAACTGCCCATGCATCTCACCTGAATTCAATAATCCGGCAGGCGTTCCGATTTCTGCTATCATCTTCGGCGGCAGACGTAAATCAACAACTCCTCTCGTATATCAGTCATTTGACTGGGTACACGGCACATACATGGGTTCAGCTGTTTCATCAGAAACAACTGCTGCTGCAACAGGTGCTGTAGGTGTTCTCCGTCATGACCCTATGGCTATGAAGCCATTCATCGGCTACAATGTCGGCGATTACTGGGCTCACTGGATTGAAATGGGTGAAAAGCTCGGCGATAAGGCTCCTAAGATTTTCAATGTTAACTGGTTCAAGCAGGACGAAGACGGCAACTTTATCTGGCCTGGTTTCGGCGATAACATGAGAGTTCTCGACTGGATTATCAAGAGATGCGAAGGCACTATTGATGCAGAAGAAACAGCTATCGGTTATCTTCCTAAGAAGGGCGATATCAATGTTGACGGTATCGAAGATGAAGTTACTCCTGAAATCATGGACAAGCTTCTTGCAGTTGACAAGGACCTCTGGAAGCAGGAAATTGCTGAAATGAGAAGATACTACAAGGAAGACATCGCTGATAAGGGCGGTCATATTCCTGCTGCTCTCTATGAACAGCTTGATAAGATTGAAGCAAACCTTAACAAGTAATTGTTACTGTTCATAAAATTATATATATTAAAAAAGCTTTCGGATACACAGCGTATCCGGAAGCTTTCTCCTTTATTATCATGAGTTCGACAACCCAAAGAAAAGGTTTTGGTCAAGCTTTTGCGGCGAGTCGCCGCCTCCGGTGTTTAGTCAATATTTTTCTTTATGGTGGTCAATTATATACAAC
>JBJEQS010000201.1:0-2356 GCA_051881875.1 Oscillospiraceae bacterium | reverse complement strand
GGCGAACGAGTTCGCCCCTACAAAGCAAAAAAAATTATGCAAACAAAGTTCACTTTGCAAAAATTAATTTGCGTGCTTTTTCAAAAGCTTGTGCGAACGCAGTTCGCAGAACAGAAACAATAAAATTCCCGGTAAACCATAACGGGCGACCAATGGTCGCCCTTGCAAAAGTAATAATCTAAATCTTATCTGAATATTTATTCATCATCAGAATTTTCATCTTCATCAATTTCCGCTGATGCTGTCTGTGTTTCAATGATTATTTCTTCCGATGGCATTTCTCCGTTAATATATTCATCAAGAGTTATCGCACCATCTGAATTATACATTTTTTTCATCGCCTCTTTTGAGGTATATTTTTCCGAATAATTCCCCTTTTCATCAAGTATATATTCACCAAACCATAATCCGAAAAATGAAAACATTGCATTATCCCTGAACATCTCATCTATATCCGGTATAGTTCCGCATTCGCTTAATGCAACAAGCTTCCTGCTCTCTGTAAGCATATACAGCCATTTGTACTGTCTGAAATGGCTGCCGTAATCCATCTCGCTGCCCTCATACACATCAACCGAGGCTATATCATAAAGTGCTTCATCAACCACATAGTTCTTGCTCTGTCCGTTCCATACCCATATAAGATTATCAAGTCCATGATATACAGTCTGACGCTTATACAACAGTTCCCACAGCCAGTTATATGCCTCATTGCCGGCACTTCCCCACCAGTACCATCCGCCTCCTGCCTCGTGAAGCGGACGCCATAAAAGCGGAACATCTGATTTTTTAAGAAGTTTAAGCTGTGCGGATATTTCATCAATATCCCTTATTATCTCAAGACATTCCTCGGATATTTTTCCATTGGCACACATCTCCTCAAGCTCATCAATATCTTTCAGTGCAACATCTGCCGATGTTACCGCCTTTGATAAGTCAAAATCAGTTTCTTCAGCGTATATGCTCTTATTTCCCATAGGACAGCCCCAGTACCACATAAGACCTGATATTCCGCCATTTTCGAGCGTCCAGTCCTTGCAGGCATTTATTTCAGCCTGATTGGCAACATGGCTGTCTGTGAGCGTACCAAAACGTATAACAGGATATCTTCCTGTAATCTCTTTGATTGTTTCAAGTTCAATATTTTCCGGTGATGATGCATACTGACCGGTTATAAGTCCCTTTCCGTACATATCAACGAGATATGACATAACCTCCTTAGCCTTTTCGGAGGCATTTTCATTGCTTAGCTTTTTCATTACCTCGTTTTCATTTTCATAAACATATGTATTGTTGGCAAATTCTATGCAGTCAATATCAATTCCCGCTTCGTCCTGAATTATTTCAATTTCCTTATATCCCTCACTGAGAAACATTCCCTCAAGCGTATAGCTTTTAAAGCCCTTGTCTGAGCCGTCTGTTTCAAATGTTCCGACCTTTTCGCCGTCTATTGTAATATAGTTTACTGTCTTTGTATCGGCGGCATATTTTACTGTTATATCGTAATGCTGTACACTTGGGATATACACATAAAAAAGAATTCTGTCGCCTGCACCTCCCTTATAGCCGGTGACATATCCTCTGCCTGAATATCCGCTTCTTGAATTTTCGGTATGTAATGCACCATAAAATGCACCGTCCTCTGCTTCAATAGTATAACTGAAATCCTGCGTATCAATTTCCGGAATAACTACCGGAATATTTTCATATACTATTTCGGTTTCGGGAGGTTCTGTATTGTCAGCGATGTTATTAATTTCTGTTTCTGTAACATCGGTTTCAACGGCTGTATCAGTTTCAGCCTCATTGCCCTGCTTTTCATCATTGAGTGATGCTTTAAACATAATTATAGTTCCTGCCAAAGCACATAATGCAAATATCAGCATAAGAGCTATAAGAATTCTGCTTGCTTTATTGTTCAAATCAATACATCCTTTCATATGTCCGTAGCCTTATTGTTCAACGATAATCATTCTAACATATTTACATTGATATGTCAATTTTAATGCGGCGAGTCGCCGCCTCCGGTTTTTAGTCAATATTTTTCTTTGTGGTAGTCAATTATATGCAACTTACCTGACAAATAACCACAAATCAGCATAAAAGTGGTCGGGTAGGTACAAACCGAACCAACAAAACAAAATCCGAAAATAAAAGTTTTTTGCCCAGCTTTTTTTCAAAAAAAGCTGGCGGCGAGTCGCCGCCTCCGTTTTTTAGTCAATATTTTTCTTTGTGGTAGTCAATTATATGCAACTTACCTTGCATATTACCGTAACGTGAGTTCGATGGTTTAATTGCTGCAGGGGCGACCAGTGGTCGCCCGTTGCGGTTTATCGAAAATTTTATTGTTCTTGTT
>JBJEQS010000200.1:0-2358 GCA_051881875.1 Oscillospiraceae bacterium | reverse complement strand
AATTTTCTTTATTGTTCAAAATAGCTTATGCTATATTTACTACAATTGGATGTAACGCACATCCGCTATCCCATTTTATTGGGAATACTTTCCTGATTATTTGGTAAGCCCCATTCAAATCCGCATTGATTAGCGTACCGGAATTAGACTTAAACATGCCTCTGTATACTCTTCTTGATTTGTTGTAGTTTTCTTTTGTCGGAAGTTCATTGTCTATAAAACTTGTACCGCTTGTATAGCTTTCTTCGGTTAATATAACTGCTATACCACATTCTTCTGCTTTGTACTGAATCATTTCAATGAACCTTGCAAAAGGTATTTGAACAAAATGCTGATTGACTTTTTTACTCAGTTTTGAATTCTGTTTCCACTCAGAATTCTTACCAATTATAATTGTGTGAATATCATGTTCCATACAGAAACTGATAATTTTTCTGCTTGATTTGTGCATATAATCTGATATCTTAGCATTGCGCTTTTCTGTAAGAATATCTATCCTTTTGGTGTAATCCTGATTATTCATCATTTTAGCGACTGATTTATAATGACTTAACTGTTTATTGTAGTTCTGGTTTATAGATTTTACAGGTCTGCCATTGATAATAAACGGAGTTACACCTATATTATTACTTACAGCAGCAAGATTTGACACTCCTATATCAATTCCAATATATCTGCTGTTGTCTGATTTAAGAACAGGAATATTGACGGAGTAAACTATTTCTACCACAATCCGGTACTTATGTGGTATAAAACGAATCTGCTGAAATGACGAATAATCATTTCTGTTTGTGAATTTTGGAAACAAAGTGAACCCGTTAAATGCTTTCGGAAAGCAGATTCTGTCATCTCTTTGTTTGCAATTCTGATTAGTTAATACCAGCAGGTAGTTATCCGTCTTCTTCAAAAATTTAGGTGGTTTCGGTCTTCCATGATATTTCTCTTTATGCCTGGACCAGTCCTTAATACTTTTAAAGAACGACTTCCAGTTTTTGTCAAGTAGTCTTAAAGTCTGCTGGGCAGATTGTGCAGTAGGCATTGATTTGTAATCCGGAAATTCAGTATCCTGCTTTAACAATTTATCAAGAACATTATATTTCAGCCACGAACCATCTTCAAAAAACTGCTTTCTCACAAGATAATTTGCGTGGTTGTAGAGATTCTTGGACCGATGACAGAAATCCATAAGTAAAGAAAAATATTTATTTGAAGATTTGATGATATGCTTTTCAACTCTTTGAATATCACTCGTTTTCTTCACTGGTCAGCACATCCTTTACTTTTTGAATTTTTCGTTTGCTGTACAACTTCATTGAGTAACAATGAAGCAGGCTTACAATTTCTTCAAAGATTTCCTGACTATCCAGCTTTTCAGATCCTACTTCACTCATAACTACAATTTCGCAGTTGTATTTCTTAAACAAATGATAAAATAAATCAAAACCAACCCTTGATAATCTGTCTTTATAAGTAATCACCACACGTTCAACCTTGTTATCAATCACATCATCAAGTAATTTGAAAAAATCATTTCGTTTTTCAAAACTAATCCCGCTTGCCACATCAGAATATATCCCTGATATCACATATCCATTAGCAAAACAGAATTGTTTGAGTAAGGCTATCTGATTTTCAAGATCGGGTTTCTGTTTTGATGTTGACACTCTTGCATAAATATAAGTTTTTCTTGAAACATCTTTATTCAAAAAGTTATAAACACTGGTTTCATCATACTCATATCTGCCATTAGGGAGTTTACTTACCTTGATAGTTCCATTTTTTACATACTTAGTAAGGGTTTGTCTTGTAATTCTTAATACTCTCAAGACTTCTGCTGAATTCATATAATCACATCCTTTACATAAGTATATCATATTTATATCAATTTATCAATACGTATTTTAATGTTTTTAATATTAATCTGCACCATATATTTGAACACTGCAATAAACCATATTCAGCCTGCTATTGCAAGCGGATTATTTCTGACCGGATCTGCTATGAAATTATAGTGAACGTCAAAATAAATTTGACTTTCACTATAATTATTTTATTTATATTGCCTTGCACATCCGATGACTGCGTCATCTCCGTGCAAATCGGCTAATAGTAAACGCAATTTATTTATTGCGTTTACTATATTTACGGATTCATTAATTGTACCCAATGGATCTCTTGCCAGCTGAATTGTTCCGACAGCAATATTGTAAAGATTATTAACTACACCTTCACTGTACGCTGCAAATCTTTTCCAACAGTTCCACTTTCTTTTAACTGATTTATCCCACTCTGCCAGTCATTTCTGAAATTTGTTGATGTCTTTACAACTGCATTCTTCGCTGAGGTTACAGCACTGGT
>JBJEQS010000199.1:0-10340 GCA_051881875.1 Oscillospiraceae bacterium | reverse complement strand
ATTTTAAACTTTCTGAATTTCTGCCTGTTCAGCTTCTTCACCTTTTATTTTCTCATAATACTGCTTGACTGAATTATAATAAATCTTAGCCTTTTCTGTACCATATTCCTTTACTATGGCATTATTAAAACGTATTCTGTCCGGAGTTTCATGGATAAACTGTACAACATTGCTGATAATCTCACGACTTTCCTGCTTTGTGGCATTTCCGAGCAAATCATTGAGTATGTTTTCATATTCTTCCTCAGTAACTCCGATGCGTTTTGCCTCCTCAATATCCTCCGGAGTAATATGCTCCTCAACGTCACTTCCTATTGCCACAGCTATTGATGATTTCAGCAGAACATTCTTTTTAAGAACCTCTGCACAGAAATCAATTGCCGCCATATATCCCTTATCCTTGCTTATTATGAATATCTCATGCTCCTTGTTCTGATGGGTTGCAACCCAGTATCCAAGATATGTAACAAGCTGGAAATCCAGTGCATTCTTATCAGCCTGATTTAGCTTGTATTTTTCTATTTTAATCTGCTTTTTCATGATAACATCATGTATCTGAAAGCTTATTGTATTGGCTGAATCACTGTAAAATAAAACTATCTTATCTGTTTTTCTGAGCTTATCTATTCCATTAAGCCCCTGAGAATTTACATTCTCATAATCCACTAAAAATATTCTCAATTTTTTCTCACTCTTTTCATTAATTTAATCACTAAAACATTAATTATTTCAAATAATCCTGCAATTATAAAAATCATTGATGAACTGAATAATGATATGAATGAATTTAATGTTTTCATCAAGTCCCATAGCGAATTGATTATATACCATATATCCGGTTCGGAAATAATTGCATTAAAATCAGTTGAAGTTATAAATACTGCACATTTTACTATTGTTATGATAAGCCATACAAAAGGCGGAATAACAGCTGATAAAACATAATAACATTTCAGAGGAATAATCTCTTTTGCAAGTATAAGCTTTCTTCCGCCGAAATACATTATAAGCATCACAAAACTTACTGCAATAAGTGCCGCTGTAATTCCGACTGCTTCTGAAAAAACAGCATATTTTACTGCCTGCTTCAGAATTACCGATATAAGAAAATGCACAGCAAAAACTATCATCAATACGATAAATCCATAAAATACTGTTTTTTTATTCTTCATATATTTTTATATCTCCGCCGCTTTTTTAAGTTCCTCAGCAGCATTTTCCAGCATAAGTCTGCTTGGATTGTCACCGCCAAGAATTCTTGCTATTTCTCTTGTTCTTCCATCAAAGTCAAGGGTTGAAACCTCTGTAAATGTTCTTTTGCCATCTGTTTTTTTCTCGATAAGCAAATGATTGTCAGCCATAACAGCAATCTGGGAGAGATGAGTAACGCATATAACCTGACGCAGCTTTGATATTTCCTTTAATTTTATGCCGATTTTCTGGGCAGCTCTGCCGCTTACGCCTGTATCAATCTCATCAAATATAAGCGTTGGTATAAAATCCTTGTCAGCGATAACGCTTTTCAATGCAAGCATTATCCTTGAAAGCTCACCACCCGAGGCAATTTTTGCAATAGGCTTGGGAGTTTCTCCCTTGTTTGCGGAAATCATTATTTCCATGCTGTCCATGCCGTTTATTGTAAGTTTGCCTTTTTCATGCTTTATTGATAATACCGCATCAGGCATATTAAGGAATGTGAGTTCCGCTGTAACGCTTTTAACAAATTTTTCGGCAATTTTTTCTCTGTATTCCGAAAGAGCCTTTGCCTTTTCAGTAACCTCACAGAGAATTCTTTCCTTTTCCGCAGAATATCTTTCAATTTCATCGGAACAGCCGCTCAGGGTTTCCATTTCCGATACAGCTTCATCATATATCCGGCATAAATCCTCAAGACCGGCATTATATTTCTTTCTGATATGGTTCAGCTTATCCTTTCTCTGCTGGAGATAATCAAGCCTTGACTTGTCAAAATCAATATTTTCGGATAATTTAAGAAATTCATCTGCTATATCGGAGGTTTCAATCCTTACATTTGAAATTCTCTCATAAAGTTCGGAAATTTCTTTTGAAAATCCTGTTATATCCTCTATTTCGTTTTCACAATCCATAAGCAGTTCAACCGCATTTCCAGAATTTGAACCATTAAGTATCAAATAAGCCTTTCTGAGTGAATTGGATATGCCTTCACTGCTCTGTATCAAGGTAAGCTCATCATCAATGCCGCTGTCCTCCTCGACATCAATCTCAAGACTGCCTATATCCTCAATACGTTCACTAAGCAGAATCATGCGTTCCTGCTGAGTTTTCTGCATTTTGTTCAGTTCGCCAAGCTTTCTTGCAGTGACCTGCAAATTTCTGAAAGATTCACGGTATGACTCAAGAAGTGTAAAATCTCCGCCGAAATCATCAATAATTCCCAGATGCTTTTCAGGCATAAGAAGTATCTGATTATCATGCTGACCATGAATATTTATCAGATTTGTCCCTATCTCCTTTATCATTGAAACAGTAACGGCTTTCCCGTTAATTCTTGCGGTACTTCCGCCGTCCGAATTAATCTCCCTTGAAATCATTATTTCATCATCGCTGATTTCAATTCCCATATCATCAAGAACGGCTTTTATATGTTCATCAAGTCCGGAAAAAAGTGCTGTAATTCTCGCCTTTTCACAGCCTGTACGCACTATATCCTTTGTAACTCTCTGCCCCAGCACAGCATTGATACTGTTTATAAGTATTGATTTTCCTGCTCCCGTTTCACCTGTAAACATATTCAGATTTTTTGAAAAGCTGATATTTGCTTTCTGAATTACAGCAAGATTTTCAATATCAAGTTCCTTCAGCATTTAAAAATTACCCCCAGCCGAAAATCAGAATTTTCAGTGTTTCCATAAATTTTCTGGCATTAAGCTCAGTTCTCAGAAGTATGAATATGGTATCATCTCCCGCAATAGTTCCGACAATTTCCTTATATTTCATGCTGTCCAGAGAAGCACATACCGCCTGAGCCATACCCGTATTGCAGGTGACAACAACAATATTTCCGGCATAATCAACTGATTTCACACTTCCCGAAAAAATTGTCCTGAGCTTTGACTGATTATCGGGATTTTCAGGCAGAGAATAATGATACATTCCATCGCTGCCTATAACCTTTATAAGCTTGAGTTCCCTTATATCCCTTGAAACAGTAGCCTGAGTAACCTTATATCCATACTCATTCAGTTTTTCAAGCAGCTCCTCCTGAGTGAATATATCGTTATTCTGTATTATTTCAAGTATTTTTCCATGCCTTTTCTGCTTCATATATACAGTTTAACCTCCGCATGATAATTATGTCCGGCATATAACCGTAAATTATTCCGCATATCATCTCCTTTTATTTTTTTATGGATTTAACAAGTTTTGTATTCAGCGAACTGAAAAATGTATTGTCATGCATATCAATAAGCTTTATCCTGTATGCTGATTCCTTTATAACCACAGTTTCATTTTTTTTCAGCATAACAGGCTCATTTCCGTCAACGGATATGTATATATCCTCCATATCTGTTTTATGCATTACCCTGAGAACTCTGTTCTTTGAAAAAACAACAGGTCGTGCAAACAATGAATGAGGACATACAAGATTCATTTCGATACATTCCAAATCAGGCTCGATAACAGGCCCTCCTGCTGACAATGCATAGGCGGTTGAACCGGTCGGTGTGCTGAAAACAACTCCATCGGCACGATAGCTTCCTATTTTGCATGAGTCTGCAAACACATCAAAGTCAAATATTTTTGAAAACGGTTTTGATATTATAACATCATTAAGTGCCGATGAACTGTATATGACATTATTATTTTCATCAACAGTCTGCACATCAAGCATCATACGTTGCCTGACAATATATTCCGAATTCACAAGCTTTTTCAAATCACAAAGCTGATTCATTTCAAGTGATGCCATAAATCCGAGCGTTCCGGTGTTGATTCCAAGGAGCATTGCATTATACCCTTTGATGTATCTTGCACATCTCAGTATTGTTCCGTCACCGCCTATTGCCATGATTATATCCATATGCTCTGCCAGTTCCGAAAAATACCCGAAATTCACCCATTCCTTATCCTTAAATTCGGATTTATAGCTTCTGTCAATATAAAGCTCAGCATTTCCTTTCAATATATCACATACTGTCTTTGCACAGCTGACAGCATTCTTTTTTTGAAAATTCGGAAAAACTGCTATTTTCAACATATTTTATAACTCCCTGAAAAATTACTTTAATGCCTCGGATACCATCTTTTTTATATCGTATGATACATTAGGACTGCCGCTTTTGTCAATATAAAGCAGATATTCTGTATTGCCGCTTCCGCCCTTTATCGGTGACGGGCATATCTGCCTTATGCTGAAACCTGCTTCCATGCAGAAATTCAGTATATCATCAAGCACCTGCATATGTACCTTTTCAGATTTCACTATACCATTCTTGCCGATATTGCTCCTGCCTGCCTCAAACTGCGGCTTTATCAGCACAACTGCTGAACCGTTTTCAGACATAAAGCGATATATATGCGGAAGTATAAGCTTTAATGATATAAACGAAACATCTGTGCTTATAAAATCAGGAAGTCTTTCAAGTCTTTCCTCTGATAATGTGCGTATATCCGTTTTCTCCATGCTTATAACTCTGCTGTCTGAAATCAGCTTTTCTGCAAGCTGTCCATGACCTATCTCAACCGCATAGACCTTTTCAGCACCATTCTGGAGCATACAGTCGGTAAATCCCCCTGTTGATGCCCCTATATCAAGACAGATACAGCCGTCAAGCTTTATTCCGAATTCATTCAGAGCCTTTTCAAGCTTCAGACCGCCTCTGCCTGCATATTTCAGATTTTCACCTGTAAACTCTATTTTATCCTGCTCGCTTACATCATATGAAGGCTTTGCACAGACCTTTCCGTTTACAAATACTTCTCCTGCCTTGATTTTCTCCTTTGCACGTTCACGGCTGCTGAATATCCCTCTTGAAACCGTTTCAATATCAAGACGCATAAAATTCCTCCGTATATTCCTTTACCGTATTAACCATGGAATTACAGTCAAGACCTGTTTTTGCAAGTGCGGAATTAACAGACGCCGCTTTTATAAAGCCGTCTGAACATACTGCCTTATAATATCCCTTATATCCCTTTTCCATGAGTTTGAGTGCGATACATTCCGCAATTGAACCATTGCGTTCACCCTCCTCAAAGAAAAATACCGCCTTATACTGCATAATCTCATCTATAAGCTTATCGGGGACAGGAAATATTTTTGTAAGCTTTAGTACAGAACATTCTGTACCATTTCCATTGAGGATATTATAAGCCTTTTCCATATAATCGTATATACGTCCATAGGTAATCATAAGAACAGATTTTTTATCATTGCAGTCTGTAAATCTGTAATCGCTTTCAAAATCCTTTTTTACAAAGGTTGTCTTATCGCTTCCCCTCGGATACCTTACGCAAGCTATGCCGGTATCATCATAAACGGCTCTCCTAAGACAGATTTTCAGTTCCTCATTGCATGACGGGGAATATATAGTTGTATCCGGAATTGTTGTAAGCATAGGCACATCAAATACGCCCTGATGCGTTTCGCCGTCCTCGCCTACTATACCTGCTCTGTCTATTCCGAGAACGATATGCACTCCGCCTATTGATGCATCATGAAGTATCTGGTCATATGCTCTTTGCAGAAATGTTGAATATACTGCAAATACAGGGATTTTTCCCATTTTAGCCATACCTGCGGAGAATGTAACTGCGTGCTGTTCGGCAATACCGACATCGAAAACTCTTTCAGGAATTTCATCAAAGAAATACTGCAAGCCTGTACCATATTTCATAGCCGCCGTTACAGCACATATACGCCTGTCCGTTTTAGCCATCTCAACAAGTTCTCTGCCGAAAACTGCGGAATATGAATTCTCTGATGATACTTCGGGATTTCCTGTGCTTACCTCAAAGGGCGATACTCCATGATAATTTCCCGGATTTTTTTCAGCAGGCTCATAGCCCTTGCCCTTTTTGGTATTCACATGAATTATCACAGGTTTTTTATATCCCTTTGCTATCTGCATTACTTCCTCAAGTTCATTTATATTATGCCCGTCAACAGGGCCAAGATATATAAATCCCAAATCCTCAAACATTGTACTGTCCTTGACAATAACGCCCTTGAACATCTTCTTTATCGTTCTTAGAAATTTCATTGACGGACTTCCAATCAGCGGAATTTTTTCAATGGTTTCACCTACGGCAATTTTTGTGCTGATATATCTTTTTTTATTGCGTTTTTTCCTGAGATACCTCGCAAAAGCTCCTACATTTCTTGATATGGACATACCATTGTCATTGAGTATGATTATAAGATTTGTATTGCTTTTTCCTCCGTTGTTAAGTCCCTCATAAGCCATGCCGCCTGTAAATGCACCGTCACCTATAACGGCAACTGCATAATTATTATCCTTTCCCTCAAGCTTCATAGCCTCTGCCATTCCGCAGGCAAGCGATATAGATGTACTGCTGTGACCGCTGACAAATGAGTCATGCTCGGACTCGGAAGGCTTGGGAAATCCTGATATGCCGTTTTCCTGACGCAGAGTATAAAATCTGTCAAGTCTGCCCGTAAGTATCTTATGAGTATATGCCTGATGTCCCACATCCCATACGATTTTATCATCGGGTGAGTTGAAAACCCTGTGCAGTGCGACTGTAAGCTCAACTACTCCGAGATTTGAGGCAAGATGTCCACCTGTACGGGATACTGTATTAATCAGTATTTCTCTTATTTCACTGCATACTTCATTACATTCATCAACGCTGAGATTTTTTATGTCATCAGGAAGATTCATGCTGTAAAGCCTGCTTTTTTTCAAATTATTATCCACTTTATTCTATCCTATAAACTTACAGGAACAGTAAAAGCAATTATAGTACCGAGTATTGCTCCGCAGAATACCTCAAGCGGAGTATGCCCTATATATTCCTGAAGCTCCTTTACTTTTTTTCCGTCTTTGAGTACGTCCATCGGTGAATTTATAAGCTCCGGCAGAATTTTCTTCATATTGTTTATCTCTCTTGCATGAAGTCCTGCCGCACGTCTTACGCCCATTGCATCATATACAACTATTGCTGAAAAAAGAAATACAATTGCAAATTCGGTTGATGACATTCCACAGGTTCTTGCTACGGATATTGTGGCAGCCGTCACCATTGCAGTATGTGAACTCGGCATTCCTCCTGCACCGATAAGCCTTTCAGCATGAAAATGCCTGCTCTGTATCAGATTTATAACAGTTTTAAGAATCTGTGCAATAAGCCAGCCTGTTACTCCTGCTGTAATTGTATAATTATATACCAATGATATTTCCACTCCCGTTTAATTTTTTCTTTTCAGAAGCATATCTGTAAGCTCCAGAAGAAATTCTTTGTCATCAAAATTTTCCAGTGTTTTCAAAGCACGTTCAGTAAGCATTTTTGCTTCCTTCATAGCTTCAGCAATTCCGACAACAGTAACATATGTAGTCTTATTCTGCTCATTATCGCTTCCTATCGGCTTTCCAAGCACCTCGGCAGAGCTTGTCACATCAAGTATATCATCTATAATCTGGAATGCCAGCCCAACACATTCAGCATATTCATCGGCATACGGAATTTTATCATATGCACCTGCACTGATACAGCCAAGACGGCAGGCAGAACGGAGCAATGCTCCTGTTTTCTTTGAATACATATTCCGCAGATTTTCAATATCCACATCATTACGGCTCTCATTTTCAATATCTATGACCTGACCGCCGATTACGCCTGATGTTCCGAATGATGATGAAAGTTCAGCCACAAGCTTTACTCTTGCTTCGGCAGATATTTCTTCGGCAGATGATATTATTTCAAATGGTTTTACAAGCAGTGCATCTCCTGCAAGAATTGCAGTTGCCTCTCCGAATGCCTTGTGGCATGACGGTTTTCCACGTCTTAAATCATCATTATCCATAGCGGGCAAATCATCATGTATGAGTGATGAAGTATGAACCATTTCTATCGCACAGGCAGGAGCTTTTGCATTTCTGAAATCTCCTCCGCATACACGACAGAATTCAAGCACAAGAACAGGTCTTATGCGTTTTCCGCCTGCTTCAAGCGAATAGTTCATAGCATTGATAACGCTTCTCTGAAGCATATCCTTTTCCTCAAGGGGATTATACTCTTTAAGTCCGTTTTCAATAAATGAAATATACTCCTTCAGCCTGATATTATTTTTTTCTGTCATGGTATTATAGTATCATACGCAATTAAATATATGCGTATGAAAATCTTCACTCCTTTACTTTAATTTTAAGCTTTGCCTCATCAAGAAGCCTTCTGCACTCGGCGGCAGCCTTTATTCCATCGCTGTATAATTCAGCTGCTTTTTCAAGAGGAATATTCCCCTTTTCAAGATTTTCCGCAATTCTTTCAAGGTTTTTAAGTTCCTTTTCAAATGACATATATTAATCCTCCTGAAATTCTGTAATTCTCGCCTTTATGCAGTCATCAGCAAGCTGTACTGTTATTTCATCGCCTATCTCTGATTTTTTAAAATCTGAAAGTATCTTTCCGTTATGGCTTACAATCGCAAAGCCTTTTGAAATGATATTAAGCGGATTTGCTGCATCAAGCCTTATAAGGCATTTTGAAAATTCATTTTCTTTCTGAATTACTATACTTTCATATGCCTTGTCAATTCTGTTCTGAAGCGATATGCACTTTTCCCGATACGCTTCAAGCATATTCTCAGGGGAATATATCTTTAATTTTGCCTCATTCTCATCAAGACTTTTTTCATATTCCAGAAGTATTTTTTCAGCTGATTTCTGAATTTTAACAGTCAGTGCTGATATATATTCCCTTATGCTTTCAATATCCGGAACAGCAATTTCTCCTGCAACCGATGGGGTTGACGCTCTTACATCTGCGGAAAAATCAGTTATTGTAAAATCAGTTTCATGCCCCACAGCTGATATTACAGGCTTTGAACAGTCATATATCGTTCTTGCTATATTTTCACTGTTGAATACATTAAGGTCCTCAAATGAGCCGCCGCCCCTTGCAATGATTATCAAATCGCAGTCCGATTTATCAGCCGATATTAATGCACTGCATATCTCATCGGAAACATCTCCCTGTACGGCAGTCGGAAAAAGAATTATCTCACAAAGCGGATAACGTCTTTCCACAACTCTGCATATATCATGGAAAACTGCTCCGGACTGCGAGGTAACAACGGCGATTTTTTGCGGAAATAACGGAAGCTTTTTCTTATGTTCTTCAGAAAATATCCCGTCTGATTCAAGTTTTTCCTTTAAAGCCATGAATTTTTCATATAAAATCCCGTATCCCTCCGGATACATTTCCCTGACATAAATCTGATAAGCACCTGTTTTTTCATAAATTCCCGCTGCTGCATATGCCGTTACCTGCATACCGTTTTCTACCTCAAATTTCAGCCTTTGAGCGTCAGATGAATACATAACCGCATTCACACAGCTGTATCGGTCTTTAAGTGAAAAATAACAGTGTCCTGATGAAGCATATCTCTTGAAGCCCGATATTTCTCCCCTTACAGCGATATTTTTAAGGTTTGCGTCCTGCCTGAATTTGTTTCCGACATATCTGTTAAGTTCAGAAACCGTTATAAAATCCATAGAAACTATTCCTTATTTTCCTCAAGACTCTTTGCATATGCACCGAGAACACCGTTTACAAATGCTGTATCCTGTTCATGTGAATATGTTTCTGAAAGATGCACTGCTTCACTTATAGCCGCATTTGTAGGAGTAAGGTCATCAAACATTATCTCATAGAATGCAATTCTTAAAATTGCAAGATTGATTTTAGCTATACGGTCAACGCTTCTCTTTGTACTGAATTTCTGTATGACTTCATCAATCATTTCAGCATTTCTGAGTGTTCCCTCAACCATTTCCTTTACTTTATCATTAACTGTTATCTCATCTATATCCTCAGCGATTTCATAGAGTTCTTCCAGCGAATCATCTCTCAAAAGGCTTTCAAATACAATCTTAAATGCACAGTCACGAATATCCTGTCTTTTCATAAATCCTCCAAGATAAGAAATTTTTACAATATTAATAAATCATACAGAATATATTTCCGTATGTTTTAATATAACTAATATTTATTATACCACTTTTTTTCTGATAGTACAACTGCTTTTTTAAAAAAACTTAAAGCGGCAGTCTGCCGCCTGTAAAATAACGTGAGTTCGATAACCAAAAATAAAAGTTTTGGTCAAGCTTTTTGCG
>JBJEQS010000198.1:0-2363 GCA_051881875.1 Oscillospiraceae bacterium | reverse complement strand
GCATCATAAGAATTGCAAATGGAACAAACATTCCGCTTACGATATAGAAATATATCAGTTTGAATTTCTTGCTTCTGCCCATAGCTCTGCCAATCGCATATCCTGCCATTGAATGTATCACAAGAGCAAGAACAATAGTTGCAACTGTAATTATAAGACTGTTTCCAAGAGAATTCCAGAAATTTGTAACTCTCATTGCTTCAGCAAAGTTTTCAAGGCTGAATTGCTTAGGAAAACTTAATGCACCTGCAACATCGTTTGTCATATCTGAAGGTGATTTCAGTGCAATGATAATTGTCATATACAGGGGAAACAGTATGGTAATACAGCCAAGAATAAGAAGTACTGTAAGAAAAACATCATACTTTTCTCCCTTGCCTTTTTTCTGCTTTTTACTGCTTTTTGCAGAAGAATCGGGTGCAGAAACTGATTTTATATCTGTACTCATAACTGTTCCTCCTTTTTATTTGTTATTGCAAGCTGAATAACTGAAATCGTTACTATTACAATAAAGAATACTACTGCATTTGCACTCTGGAAACCAAATTGTCCGCCGTCCATACCATTTCTGTAAATGAGATATGAAATGGATTCTGTACTCTGAGCAGGTCCGCCCTTTGTGAGTGACATAATCTGGTCAAATACCATAAGCATATTTTTAGTGCTGAGAATAAGGTTTGTTGAAATAAATGGTAGAAGCAGCGGAAGTGTAAGCTTTCTGAATGTATACCACTTTCCTGCACCATCAATTGTGCTTGCCTCATATATATCAGCCGGAATGGTTTGCAGACCTGAAATATAGATAATAGTATTCATTGCAACACTCTGCCATACACCAACGATAAGTACACCAACCCATGCCCACTTTTCACTTGCAAGAATACTGTTGCTCAGAAATTCTATTCCAAGTGCATTTGCTGCTGTTGGGATAATATATGTGAACAAAAAGCTGAAAATATAACCTACAATGAGTCCGCCAAGAATATTTGGAAGGAAATATATTCCTCTGAGTGTGTTCTTAAACTTTATCTTGCTGTTCAAGCCCATTGCAAGCATAAGAGAAAGTATATTTATCAGAATAGTTCCGCAAAGAGCATATTTGAATGTGAAAAGATATGACTTGCCTATTCTTGCATCTTGAAACAGGTCTTGAAAATTACGCAATCCCACAAAATCATATGAGCCGTATCCACGGTAATTTGTAAGGCTGTAAAATGTACCTGTTATCAGCGGGATAGTATTGAATGAAATAAAGAGAATCAATGCAGGGAGTACCATAAGCACATAGGTCTTTGTTCTTTTGGACATTGGTTTTTTATTTTTCATTTTAATCCCTCCTCATATTTTCTGACTTTCTCGATAAGGTCTCTGTTATAACGTATCCATTCTTTATCAAAACGTGCAAGGAATATTTCTGCGGCATTGCTGCTTGTATCCATAAGATAAGTCTGAATCATCGCATCTACGCTCATTTCGCTGGGATAATGATGGTCATGATAATCAGACATTCTGTCCTCATCAATATATTTTCTCATTCCGTCAAGCATTGATGGAAGTGTGAAATCTCCCTTTTTGCAAGGTATAGCATTCTGGTCATCAAGATAAATCTGAATAGTTTCATCTTCATATAAAAATCTCAGCACTTCATATGCAGCCTCTTTATTTTTACATTCTTTCATAACTGAAAACTGGAGGTCAACACCTGAATTAAGAACATTATCTTCTTCATTTTCATTTGCAGGGAATGGGAATGAATCAATATTCATATCAGGATTTACTGATAGGATTTGCGGTACAGCATAGCTTCCGATTGTGTACATTGCAGATTCGCCTCTTGCAAAAGCAGTACAGGCATCATTGTAGCTGTACGCATATGGATTGGATTCGCTGTAATCAAGCAGTACACGAACCTTGTCGGCAACCTCGGCATATCCCTCAGCAAAAGTTGTTTTTCCTGCATTGACCTGTGAACATATATCAGCGTCCGCAATTCCGACTGCAAGAGCATTCCATGGAGCAAGGATTGTCCATGTGTCCTTGTAGCCAAGATAGAGAGGGTTAATATCGGTTGTTGACTTTATAGTTTCACACAGTTCGATAAATTCTGTCCATGTTTCAGGAATTTCCCAGCCGTTTTGTTCAAACATCTCCCTGTTGTAGAGTATTCCTGCACAGTTAGCAACATAAGGTACTGCATATATTCCGTCCTGAGGAATGAACTCAAGGTCCTTTTCGATTTGCATATATGAGGGCTTTATATCGGATACTCCCTCGAAATCTGAAATATCCATGAAAAGCTCTGCATCAAGGAAATTTGAGTAGTTGATATCACCGCCAATTCCGATAATATCAGGATAATCCTC
>JBJEQS010000197.1:0-10369 GCA_051881875.1 Oscillospiraceae bacterium | reverse complement strand
ACTGGCGAATATAGTTCGCCATTACAAAATAAATCTATCGAACTCACGTTAAATATATGAGTAACCATATTTCAGAATTTATCATAATATAATACTGACTGCAAAATATCTCAAAAGGAGCAAATATATGTATGCGGAAAATTACAACACTTGATAAGCTGAAAATCGGTCAGAAAGCTGTTATCCAAAATATATCCGTTAAAAGCGATATTCGCAGACGACTTATAGATATTGGCTTAGTCAGAAATACAACTGTTGAATGTGTGCTGATAAGTCCTCTTGGCGAACCTTGTGCTTATCTGATAAGAGGTGCTGTTATCGCCCTGCGTTCCGAGGATTCATCATGCATTGAAATAGCTGTTATGTAGAAAGGAGTATTTTTCATGAGCCTTGCCGAAAATCTTCCTGATACTCTTTTCAGAATAAAAAAAAATTCCCCCGACGATAAAATAATTGCTCTTGCCGGTAATCCCAATGTCGGAAAAAGTACGGTATTCAATGCCCTTACCGGTCTTAATCAGCATACAGGAAACTGGTCGGGCAAGACCGTTTCAAATGCTCAGGGTTATTATAAACACAACAATCAGGGCTATGTAATGGTCGATATCCCCGGCTGCTATTCGCTCAATTCACATTCAGCCGAGGAGGAGGTCGCCAGAGATTTTATCTGCTTCGGAAATGCTGACTGCATTGTAACTGTATGTGATGCCTCCTGTCTTGAGAGAAATCTCTGCCTGCTTATGCAGATACTCTGTGTATCGGATAATGTGATACTCTGCGTTAATCTGATAGATGAGGCTGAAAAACATGGGGTATCTGTGGATTACGGAAAATTATCCGATACGCTCGGAATACCTGTAATCCCGATGACTGCCCGTTCAGGAAAAGGTCTTGATAAGCTTACTGAAGTTATTCATTCACATAAAAAATCAACCGGTGTTTTTAAAATTAAATATCCAACGGAAATACAATCCGCAATTGATATGCTTATACCGGCTCTGCATCGGTATTGCAGAAATAATATCCCTGCCGAATGGCTCGCTGTAAAACTGCTTGAAAATGATGTTTCCTTTATATCATCATTTAATATGCATTATGGGATAAATCTGTCTTATGACAATAATCTGAAAAATTGCCTGAATAATGCTTATGATTTCCTTGAAAATTCGGGTATTTCAAAAATACAGCTTTGTGATGAGATTGCCGCTTCTTATGTTTCTGCCGCTGAGGACATATTCCATAAAACCGTAAAGGTTTCTGCCGATGACAGATACAGACAGCGTGACAGAAAAATTGATAAATTCCTTACCGGAAAATTTACCGGTTTTCTCTCAATGATTCTTATGCTTGCTATGGTATTCTGGATTACCATAGCAGGTGCGAATTATCCGTCTGCTTTTTTGCAGAAAACTCTTTTCAGCATTGAACAGCCTTTCCATGATATGCTTGTATCAGTCAATATCCCCTCGTCCATTTGCGATATGCTCGCATATGGAGTATACAGAGTACTTGCGTGGATTGTATCTGTTATGCTTCCGCCTATGGCGATTTTCTTCCCTCTTTTCGCAATACTTGAGGATTTGGGCTATCTTCCCAGAATTGCTTTCAATCTCGATAAATGCTTTAAATCCTGTAAATCATGCGGCAAACAGTGCCTTACTATGGCAATGGGACTTGGATGCAATGCATCAGGAGTTGTCGGGTGCAGAATAATAGATTCTCCGAGGGAACGGCTGATAGCGATAATAACGAACAGTTTCGTACCATGCAACGGAAGATTTCCGATGATAATGGCACTGATAACCATGTATATTGCCGGCAGTTCAGGGAGTGGCATATTATCGGCACTGATACTTACACTTGTAATAATGCTTGGAATAGGAATGACATTCATTAACTCAAGGATATTGTCAGCGACATTGCTAAAAGGCACACCGACATCATTCACACTGGAACTTCCGCCATACCGCAGACCTCAGATAATCAAAGTTATAGTCCGTTCAATGCTTGACAGAGTAATATTTGTGCTTGGCAGAGCGATGATATCCGCCATACCGGCAGGAGTTATAATATGGCTTGCCGCTAATATTCAGACCGGCACAGATACAACACTGCTTATGAGCATAACTGAATTTTTAAATCCATTTGCAGAATTCATAGGACTTGACGGAGTAATTCTGACTGCATTCATACTGGGAATGCCTGCAAATGAGATAGTCATACCAATAATGATAATGGCATATACAGCAAACGGAACACTCGTTGAAATAAATGATATAACTGCATTGAAAGAAATATTTTCGGCGAATGGCTGGGATATGACGACAGCAGTATGCACAATAGTATTTTCACTGTTTCATTTTCCCTGCATGACAACACTTATGACAATAAAAAAAGAAACAGGAAGTGTTAAATGGACTGTTCTTTCATTTATTCTGCCGCTGATAAATGGGGTACTTCTATGTGCATTAATAAACAATGTATCCAACTTATTTATATAAATATGATAAAAAAACATATTTTTCACAAAAACTATTGACTTTTATAAAATTCATGGTATAATTATAAATAAATCACAAACATATAATTTGTGGTTGAAGGATTTTATAACAATAAAAAATCATGGAGGAAATACTAATGAATATTACAAACATAATGGTAAACAAATCAAAGAACTCAGAAGACAGACTCAAAGGAGTTGCCCGAATAATACTTGATAATATGTTTATGGTACGCAATATCAAGATAATTGAAAAACAGAATTCAGAAATTTTCCTTGCAATGCCGAGCAGAAAAACAAAATCAGAATCATTTCAGGATGTATTTCATCCGATAAATCAGGAAGCAAGAGCATTTATTGAAAAAGCTGTATTATATGCATTTGATGAACTGAACACATCAGGCAAAAGTTATATATCTATGAAGATGAACAATGCAGTTTCAGAAAATAAGTATGAATTCAATCCGCAGGATTACACAATAGAAATGCTTGATACATTAGAATTGGTTGATGCATCAGCAAACAGCATTTCGCAGGAATAATATATTATATAAAAAACGGGCAGTCGTTTTAAATATCGGCTGTCCGTTTTTATATATCATTTATAAAATTATCAATGTTGATTACTTTGCAATTTTTTCAGCAGCAGCAAGCTTTACACATATACAGAAAAGCTCCATAGCCTTTTCAAGCTCATCAACAGTCGGATAAGTAGGAGCAATTCTGATATTGCTGTCTTTCGGGTCATTTCCATATGGGAATGTTGCACCGGCATTTGTAAGGACAACCCCAGCCTCCTTACAAAGCTGTACTATACGCTTTGCACAGCCCTCAGGAGCGTCAAATGAAATGAAATATCCGCCGTCAGGCTTATGCCAGCTGCCTATTCCGAGAGGCGCTATTTCCCTGTCAAGAGCATTGAGAACTGTTTCAAATTTAGGAAGAATAATATCACGATGCTTCTTCATATGCTCATTAAGACCGTTTATATCCTTAAAGAACTTAACGTGTCTTAACTGATTTATCTTATCATATCCGATTGTCGCAACAGCAAGCTGTTTTTTGATATTGCTGATATTATTAACGCTTGCAGCCATAGCGGCAATACCTGCTCCTGAGAAAGAAATCTTTGAAGTTGATGCGAATATAAGCGGCATATCCTCTCTGCCTGTTTTTTTACATTCATCAAGGATATTGAGAACGGTCGGATGATTGTCTGTAAGGTGATGAATGCAGTATGCATTATCCCAGAAAATTCTGAAATCAGCAGCCTTTGGATTAAGAGCCGCAAAACGCTTTACAGTTTCATCTGAATAGCATATGCCCTGCGGATTTGAATACTGCGGAACGCACCATATACCCTTTACAGATTCATCATTGTTTACATACTGTTCAACCATATCCATATCAGGACCGTCGGCAGTCATAGGAATTGTAATCATCTTGATGCCAAAGAATTCGCATATTGCAAAATGTCTGTCATATCCCGGTGCAGGACAGAGGAATTTTATTTCATCGAGCTTAGCCCATGGAGTTGAACCGTTTATACCATGAGTCATGGCTCTTGCGATAGTATCATACATAGCATTAAGGCTTGCATTTCCATAAACTATAACTTCCTCGGGTTTAACGCCCATCATGTCGCCCATAAGCTTTTTTGCTTCGGGAATACCGTCAAGTACACCATAGTTGCGGCAGTCAAAACCATTTTCGGAAATAAGCTTGTCGGAAGCTGAAAGACATTCCATCATAGGCATAGTCAAATCAAGCTGTACAGGAGCCGGCTTGCCCCTTGACATATCAAGGCTAAGACCGAGAGCCTTGAAATCATCATAAGCCTTCTGTACATCTTTTTTAAAATCAGCAATCTGCTGAACATTCATTTCATTAAGTGTCATGTCAGTTAAACCCCTTTAGAAAATAATAAATAATAATTTTACTCCTGTATATATAATATTACAAATCATAAGATTTTGCAAGCAGTTTTGATAAATCCTGCAAAATTCTTTTAAAATCCCAAAATTATAAGGAAACAGGAGGCTGTTTTTGAATAATATGCAATATTAAATGCAATAAAGATTGGTTTCCCATGCGGGAATGTACAGCTGATGTCTGATAAACATTCTGTAATCCGGTCTGAGCGACTTTATAAAAAGAGGAAGTTCAAACAAATCCTCATTCCTGTGGTAAAGTGAAATCATAAGCTTAGGCTTTTTCTCTGATATGGTTTTTTTTGCACCATTCAGAGCCATCAGCTCAGCCCCCTCAATATCCATTTTGATAATATCCGGAACTGCTGTCTTTGCGGCAATACTGTCCACGCATAAAGCCTGTCTTATCTCACCGCTGTTATCAACTGCCGACTGCCTGCCTTTTTTTGATGCAAACTGTATATCGGTATCACATTCCCATATAACATTGTTGAACGTATATATATTATCAAGCGTTTCAGTATTTTTTATAAGCTTTTTAAAATTTTTCCTGTCAGGCTCTGCGGCGATAATTTTGCTGTATCCGCCTGCAAAGGATATGAATTCCTCGACTGTATCGCCGTTATATGCCCCCAAATCCATATATACCTCATTATCAGACGGCTTTATTATATCCGTATAAACCTCGGATTTAGGGGTTGTGCAGTTTTCAAGGTAATCTATTTTTCCGCTTATTTTGAAATTGATTATATCCGCCAGTGTTTTTCTGGAAATATCGTCCTCAAGCATATCGTATACAGTCTGAATTTTATCAGCATTTTCAAGGCAGTAATCATATGTGAAAAGCCCGTCCCCTGCCACAGGAACATCGGGAGCGAGAACTGTATGCTTCTTTGCAAGACGGAATATTACATCATACAAGGACTGATAACCTGCCGCAAAAGCAAGGACGATAATAAAATCATCAACTGAATTTTCTATATCAGAAAGCTTATGAACAAGATGACCGCAGAATGAATGACCTCTTACAAATTCATCGCTTGCAAAGAATCCTGCCACAGCTATGCTGTATTTTTCAAATACATTCATGATTTTAACAGCACCATCACCCATGCCGTAAATAAATACAGGTCTGCCATCATTTTTCAGGAAATCCCAGCATGAAATTTTTTCTGTAATGAAGTCAAGCATTTCATCATCTCCGAAAGTATAAATATAAAAGTTCAGAAAAAATCTTTCATCATATATTTTAACATAAAAACAAAAATATTTCAACCATGAATTTAACTTTTGCATATCAGCTTATCACCATAAAAAAAACAGCGGCAATATGCCGCCGTTAATCTATATAAAAAACAGAATAATACCGCCGCAGACCGAAAGCTTTTCTGTGGGCAATTTCTTTTAAGTCTGCCACTTCCGGCAGACCTGACGGCATTATTCTGTTTAATATATTTTATGCTGATTTTTCAAAAATGCGACAGGTAATAAAAGGAAAGCATATGACTGTTTCCTTCAATTCTTTAAAACATTCTGCCACTGAAAATATAAATCAAGCAGATAAAAAAAGTACTGTAATTAACCTGAATAACTTGAAACATGCTTGACTTTACGGGCGTAAAGTGTTATACTATATATAGTTTCGGTTTGCTTTTCAACAAGTCAAACCGTTTTTTTGTATATTTATAAAAAAATACGGATTAAATCCCGTAAATCCATATAGAAAAGGATATGCTTCTATTATGAAAACTGTTACTGTAAATGCAAGCAAAAAATATAATGTGATTATTGAAAGAAACATTCTTGGCAAATGCGGAAAAATTATCTCCGAAACTGTTAAATCAAAGAAATTTGCCGTTATAACAGATGATATTGTGGACAAGCTTTACAGCGATACTGTAATCAATTCAATGAATGAAAACGGTCTTGAAACTGTTAAATTTGTGTTTGAACATGGTGAAGCTTCAAAATGTACAGACACTCTCAATAAAATATATATGTTTCTGTGCGAAAACAGCATAACACGCTCCGACTGTATTATCGCTCTCGGAGGCGGTGTAACAGGCGATATGGCAGGATATGCTTCGGGAACATATCTCAGAGGCATACCATACATACAGATTCCCACAACTCTCCTCGCTCAGATTGACAGCTCTGTCGGCGGAAAAACTGCGATAGACCTCCCCTGCGGAAAAAATCTTGTAGGAGTATTCAAACAGCCTGAATGTGTTATATGCGACCCTGAAACACTGAATACTCTTTCGCCGGAAATTTTATCAGACGGCATGGCTGAAGCAATAAAATACGGCATGATAAGAGATGAAAGCCTTTTTGAGCTTATTGCCGCACATGACAATGACAGCTTTTCACAGATTTCCGACGAAGTAATATACAGATGTGTTTCCATAAAGCGTGATGTTGTTGAAAATGATGAATTCGACAAGGGCGAAAGAATGATTCTTAATTTCGGTCATACTCTCGGTCATTCAATCGAAAGCTACTACAACTATCAGACCTATACTCATGGAAGTGCAGTTGCAATCGGCATGATGATGATTACAAAGGCGGCTCTTGGCAATAATATTGGCAGTGCTGATATGCTTGAACGCCTTGAAAAATGCATTAAATCCTATAATCTCCCTTGCAGCGTTGACGCTGATATAAAAGAACTCGTTCCACTCTGCCTTAACGATAAAAAACGTGAGAATTCATCAATAAATATAATACTCTGCAAAAAAATCGGCGAATGTTTCATACAGAAGCTTTCTGTTGATGATTTTATGAAATTCATGGAGGTATGATTTTATGACTGATACATTTGATGTAAGAATAACTCCATGCAAACTGTCAGGTACAGTTGAAATACCATCATCAAAAAGCATGACTCACCGCATGATTATCTGTGCAGGACTTGCTGACGGCACATCACACCTTGAAAATATCAGCTTTTCCAAGGACATCTATGCAACTCTTGACGCAATAAAGGCTCTCGGTGCTGATTATTCCATTGAAGGAAAAACCGTAGCCATAAACGGCATCGGCGGTAATATTCCCGAAAAAGCCATTATAGACTGCTGTGAAAGCGGTTCAACTCTCAGATTTATGATACCTGTTGCCGCCGCACTCGGCACAGAAAGCACATTCACAGGAAAAGGCAGACTCCCCCAGCGTCCTATAACTCCATATATAAGAGAAATGTCTGCAAACGGCTCTGAATTCATATATCAGGAAAATACCATGCCATTCACCGTAAAAGGAAGACTTCATGCAGGTAAATTTCATATTGAGGGCGATATTTCCTCACAGTTCATAACAGGTCTGCTTTTTGCACTCCCCCTGCTTGACGGAAATTCCGAAATAATACTCACCTCACCTCTCCAGTCAAAGCCTTATGCAGATATGACTGTCGACTGCCTTTCAAAGTTCGGAATAGATATTTCCGAAACAGAAAACGGCTATTCTATAAAGGGCAATCAGAAATATCAGCCATACAGCAGCAAGGTCGAAGGCGATTACTCTCAGGCGGCATTCTTCTGTGTTGCAAATGCCATCGGCAATGATGTTGATATACAAAATCTTTCACCGGAAAGTATTCAGGGCGATAAAAAAATCATTGAAATAATATCTGACTTGTGCTATAATAAAAACAGTAATGATAATCAGGATTACTGCATAAATGCTGAAAATATTCCCGACCTCGTTCCAATACTTGCTGTACTCGGTTCATTAAGCGGCAGAATATTCAGAATAACAAACATTGAACGCCTTAAAATCAAGGAAAGTGACCGAATTACTTCAACCGCTGACATGATAAACTCAATCGGCGGCAAGGCTCATGCATTTAATGACTCGCTTGTCACAGAACCTGTCGAATTCTTTACAGGCGGAACGGTTGACAGCTTCAATGACCACAGAATTGTAATGGCTTCAGCAATTGCAGCTACAAAATCAATAAATGATATAGTTATTTTCAATGCCAATGCAGTCGATAAATCATATCCTGATTTCTTTGATGATTATAACAATATCGGAGGTAAAGCAAATGTCATCAATGTGGAATAACAGAATTTCCATATCAATGTTCGGAGAGGCTCAGGGTGCGGCTGTCGGTATAGTAATAGATAACCTCCCGCCCGGAGAATATATAGATACCAATTTGCTCGGACAATTCCTTTCCAGACGAAACAGAAAAAATTCGGATATGCCGGCACAGAGAAGCGAAAAAGATTTTCCGCAGATAATGTCAGGACTTATCGGCAACAGAACCACAGGTTCTCCCCTTTGTGCATTTATAAAAAATAATGACAGTCAGCCTGTTGATTACTCAAATCTCTCAAAGCTTGCCCGTCCCGGTCATGCGGATTATACAGGAACTCTCAGATACAAAGGCTTCAATGATGTAAGGGGCGGAGGTCATCTCTCCGGCAGACTTACTGCTCCATTATGCTTTGCAGGTGCGGTTTGCGGTCAGATTCTCGAACGCAGAGGCATATATACAGGAGCTCATATCCTCTCCATTCACAACATAAAGGATACATCATTCAGTCAGACAGATGTATCCCGTGAAGATATTCTCAAGGTCAGATATAAAAAATTCCCTGTAATCAATGACAGAAAAGGCAAGCTTATGCAGAATGACATCGCAAAAGCCATGGACTGCAATGATTCGCTCGGCGGAATTATCGAATGTGCAAGCATAAATGTTCCGGCAGGCATTGGCTCACCTATATTTGATGGTCTTGAAAACAGCATAGCTCAGCTTATATTCGGAATACCCGCTGTAAAGGGACTTGAATTCGGTGCAGGCTTTACCTCGGCAAAGCTTACGGGAAGTCAGAATAATGATGAATTCTATGTAAATGACAGCGGTCATGTGCTTACTCATACCAATAATCATGGCGGCATACTCGGAGGTATATCATCAGGTATGCCTATAACACTCAAAGTCGCTGTAAAGCCTACTGCTTCAATCCCAAGACCTCAGGATACAGTTGATTACAGTGCAATGAAAAATGAAACCATAAACGGAAACGGTTCAGAACATAATCCATGTCTTGTACCGCAGGCGGTTCCATGTGTGGAAGCGGCTGTAAATATCGCTCTGCTCTCGCATATGATTGATTATCCGAATTTCTAAAGGTTCACGGAGGAACATATATTGGAAAACACATCAAAGCTATCAGATATGGCGTCATTTGAAATAAAGGATACAGATTCAGCAAAGCTGCTTATCTGCTATCTTCTGAATAAAATTGAAAAGCTTATCGAGTCTGAACAGCTGTATGATATTGCTGTCGGTTCAGGCATAATAAATTATTTCTGTTATAATGATGCAATAGAGGCACTGCTGAAAAATGAAACAATAAAGATTGAATACAATGACAGCGGCAGAGAATGTTATGTTGATACTGAAAAAGGAGTATTATGTGCTAAAAATTTCCGCACATATGTCCCTAAATCATTCAGAGAACGCATAATCCGCACAGCTATGAAATATTTTGCCAAGCTGAAAATTGAAAATGAGGTAAAAATAGATTATATTGAGCTGAAAAAGGGATATCATGTACATTTCAGATGCCTTGATATTGGCGATGATTTGCTTGATATAAAAATATTTGCACCCGATTTGGCACAGGCTCATTTTTTAGGTGAAAGAATTATGAGAAATCCTGTCGGATTTTATGCCAAGGTTGTAGGCGATGCCCTTGATAATGAGGAAGAAGAACACAGCTTCGATGAATTTTTTGATGAAGATGATATATAAGAACATTTTTCTTACAGCTTGAACGAAAAAGCGACCATATTTAAAATATGGCCGCTTTTTTATTTTCATCAGCTATTTAACGTGAGTTCGATAGATTTATTTGTAGGGGCGGACTGCGTTCGCCCGTTGTTGCTTATTGGAAATTTCATCAGGCGGCTTCCAGCCGCCCAAACT
>JBJEQS010000196.1:0-2369 GCA_051881875.1 Oscillospiraceae bacterium | reverse complement strand
CTGGCGAATATAGTTCGCCATTACAAAATAAATCTATCGAACTCACGTTATTTAAAAAAATTTTTATATTTTATTTGACTATAGTGTATTTATAATATATAATTATAAGTATGGATATACAAATACAGACAGGAGGCATAAAATGAACGAGGAAAACAAGTATTTTTATAATGATGAAAATACAGAAAATACAGAAAATACTGATGTCATAAAGGCAGACAGATTCAATCCTTTTGGCAATGCTGAAGAATATGCAGGTTACAATCAGGACTACAGAACGATAGTTCCGCAGATTTCAATGGATAACTGCTCAATACCCGATGTTCCCGATGAACGTGAAAAACGCAGCATAAAACAGTATTATAATAAGGTAGGTATAATGCTTATAATTCAGGTAGTGGGTGTTAATCTTATTGCTATGTTATTCGGATTAATATCAGGAATATTTCTGGGGGCGGCTTCCGGCGGTTCGGCAGAGGTAATCGAAGCAGTTACAAATAATTCATCACTCAATATCAGTATTACGGGTATGGGTTATATGATTATGAATATACTTGTATTTTTCATAGGCTGCCGCATAACCGGAATTGACCGTTCATCTCTTTTTGGTACAAAAAATCTTGATGGTCTGACAATGGCAAGATATATTGCAATAGCACTTTTCTTGCAGTCATTTTCAGTATTATTTGCCGGAATGTTTGTTGTACCGCTTTTTGATTCGATATTTGATACCGATACCTATGAAAAATTATCGCAAATGGACTCAATGTCATCTGTGACGCAGATTATAGCGACCTGTCTTTATACCTGCGTTATCGCTCCGATTACAGAGGAGCTTGTTCTCAGAGGTTTTGTTCTGAAAAATCTTTCCAGAGCAAATCAGCGTTTCGGGATAATCGCTTCAGCGTTCCTTTTCGGGCTTATACATGATAATGTTCCGCAGTTCATACTTGCATTCCTTGTCGGCATATTTCTCGCATATGTAACAATAAAGCATAATTCAATTATTCCGTCAATTATACTCCATATCATCATAAATACAACAAGTACTATAATCTCACTGATTGCCGAAATGGACGCAGGACTGGGCGATGTAGTTTCTGTTGTATGGGAACTTGCTGCACTTATAATAGGCGTTGTGATATTTATAATATCCGTTGCATTGAAAAAGGACAGACTTCCCAAGCCTACACAGGCACAGAAAAACAGGGGAGTGCCGCTGTTCTTTTCATCACCGGCTGTAATTATAGTGATTGCAGCACATCTTGTTCTCTCATATATGTATATTTCTTTGTGATGCAAAAAATATAAATTCTTTTATCGGAGGTATTTTATGAAAAACAAAGATAATGAAAAAAATAATGACATCGTTGAAGAAACCATAAAACCTAATTATCTTAATGTTATTCTGTTTGCTGTTTTTGTTATTATGCTTATGTATGGAGTTATATTCCTTATATACAGGAATATGAAAAGTGAAAACGATGAGAAAACCGCTGAACAGGCAATAGTTGCAACACAAACAGAAGAAACTACTGTGACAACTACTGAACCGCCTCTCTATAATTATGATTATCTTGATGTAATTTCTCCGGAGCAGATATCAGCAAAATCAGCTGTACTTTACAATACAGCAACCAATACAATACTGTTTGAAAAAGCTTCGGAGGACAGATGTTATCCGGCAAGCACTACAAAGCTTATGACATCGCTTACAGCTCTGAAAAATGTAAGTCCTGATACAGTATATACTGTTGGTTCTGAAATTCAGCTTATAGGTGAGGATTCAAGTACAGCATATCTCGTTGAAGGTTCTCAGCTTACGCTTGAATCACTTATATATGCAATGCTTCTTCCATCGGGCAATGACGCTGCATACTGTGTGGCTGTAAATACTGCAAGAATCGTTTCCGGAAATCCTGATATGACAGATGAGGAAGCAGTTTCATATTTCTGCGGACTTATGAATGATACTGCCGCAGAGCTTGAACTGGAAGCAAGTCATTTTGCAAATCCTGACGGCTGGTACAAGTATAATCATTATGTAACATCAGCTGATATGCTGAAAATAATCGTTGAAATAAAGAAAAATTATCCGCAGATTTTATCTGTTGCAGCTGTTCCTGAATATTCCATAAAGGCAGAGGGAAACGGTGTTCTCTATTCATGGGTAAACAACAATAAGATGCTTGATGAGGAATCCGAGTTTTATTTTCCGTATTCAACCGGTCTTAAAACAGGATTTACAGATGAATGCGGATACTGCTATGTTGCAACTGCTCAGAAGGACGGAGTTGAACTCGTTGCACTGCTTTTCGGAAGTGAATCACTTGAATCAAGATACAGAGATGCAAGAAATCTTTTCAATA
>JBJEQS010000195.1:0-2375 GCA_051881875.1 Oscillospiraceae bacterium | reverse complement strand
TCGAGCGACCAGCTTTTTTGAAAAAAAGCTGGGCAAAAAACTTTTGGTTTCGTTGCTTTTCTTAATATTGAAATTTTTTAACCTACCCGAAAATTTTTATAAGGCTGACAATAAGGAGATACGCAAGGTAAGTTGCATATAATTGACCACCATAAAGAAAAATATTGACTAAACACCGGAAGCGGCGACTCGCCGCAAAAAGCTTGACCAAAACTTTTATTTTGGGTTATCGAACTCACGTTATATTACATACAATTTTATTATATCAGAATATATCTTCTATGTCAACAAAAACAGAACGCTGTAAATTACATACAACGTTCCGCCAAATTATCTCTTATTCTGTTGCGTTTGTATCATTACCGTCAAACATATCCTCTGCGGCGGTGAATACATCACTCACAATATCTTCTGCTCCCGTCACAACGTCCTCAACTACTGTCACTACTCCATCGCCTATATTATCCGCATCATCTCTAAGCTCACTGTCATCAAGTATTCCGTCACTGTTATCGTCCAAATCATTAAAATCAGGATTATCCTTTATGCTCTCTGATGTTTCTGTCAGTGACGCTGTTCCCTCCATATTGCCGTCTGATGCGTTTTTATTGTTGTTTCCGCAGCCTGTAAGACATATCATTGTCAGTGCTGATACTATTGCAAGCATACTGTATCTTTTCATTTTCTTACACCTCATAAATATTATAGTGTTTTATTAACACATACTTATTGTTGCTCAAAAATTACATGATATGCAAAAACAGACGGAAATAATTATTTTTCAAATAATTTCCATCTGTTTTCTTTTTATTTATTTTCAAATAAACAGCTTAATATTAGAATTCCATCTTTGCTTCCAGATATTCAACAAGCTTATCAATACTTATTCTTTCCTGCTGCATTGTATCTCTGTCACGAACTGTCACACAGTTATCCTTTTCAAGTGTGTCAAAGTCGTATGTAATGCAGAATGGTGTACCGATTTCATCTTGTCTGCGGTATCTCTTGCCTATTGTTCCTGTTTCATCAAAGTCAACATTGAATTTCTTTGAAAGCATTTCAAATACTTCTGTTGCCTGCGGTGTGAGCTTCTTTACAAGCGGAAGAACTGCTGCCTTGAATGGTGCAAGTGCAGGGTGGAAATGCATTACTGTTCTTATTTCCTTCTTTTCATTGCCGTTTTTGTCTGTCGATACGATTTCTTCCTCATCATATGCCTCTGTTACGATTGAGAGGAATAATCTTTCAACGCCGAGTGATGGCTCAATTACATACGGCACATACTTCTCATTTGTTTCAGGGTCGAAATATTCTAGTGATTTGCCGCTTGTCTTTATATGCTGTGTAAGGTCGTAATCTGTTCTGTCTGCCACGCCCCAGAGTTCTCCCCAGCCGAATGGGAAAAGATATTCAAAGTCTGTTGTTGCCTTTGAATAGAAGCACAGTTCTTCAGGTGAATGGTCACGCAGTCTGAGGTTTTCTTCCTTTATTCCAAGGCTTAAAAGCCAGTTCTTGCAGAATTCTCTCCAGTAGCTGAACCATTCAAGGTCTGTACCCGGCTTGCAGAAGAATTCAAGCTCCATCTGTTCAAATTCACGCACTCTGAATATGAAGTTTCCCGGTGTGATTTCATTTCTGAATGATTTTCCTATCTGTGCTACACCAAAAGGCACTTTCTTTCTGCTTGTTCTCTGGATATTCGCAAAGTTTACAAATATACCCTGTGCTGTTTCAGGTCTGAGATAAAGTTCAGATTTTGAGTCCTCTGTTACTCCCTGAAATGTCTTGAACATGAGGTTGAACTGTCTTATATCTGTAAAATTGTTTTTTCCGCAGTTGGGGCATACAATATTCTTTTCCTTTATGTATGATGTCATCTGCTCATTTGTCCAGCCTGCAACATTTGTTCCGTCAAAATCTTCAATGAGATTATCTGCTCTGTGGCGGGTTTTACATTCCTTACAGTCCATAAGAGGGTCTGAAAATCCTCCGATATGTCCTGATGCCACCCATGTCTGCGGATTCATAAGGATTGCTGAGTCAAGTCCTACGTTGTACTTGTTTTCCTGTATGAATTTCTTTCTCCATGCGTTCTTTATGTTTGTTTTGAGTTCCACGCCAAGCGGCCCGTAATCCCATGTATTTGCAAGTCCTCCGTATATTTCAGAGCCTGCATATACAAAACCCTTCGATTTACAAAGGTCAACTATTTTATCCATGTTTTTTTCAGAATTATGCAGCATATCTATCAGCCGTCCTTTTCTTTAATATTAATCATATACTATTTTAAATCAAAAACACTTTTATGTCAAGATGTTTTTTATTTTAAGTTTCCCCAAAATTCAGTCTTGACATTTCGTAACTGGAAAATAGCG
>JBJEQS010000194.1:0-2388 GCA_051881875.1 Oscillospiraceae bacterium | reverse complement strand
CAAGAATTCTCCGCTTGTTTTTTATTTATTATATATCAGATATTAAAGCTTGAAAAGCATATCAGAATATACAGGGAATGGCCATACATCAGCTGCAACTATTGTTTCAAGCTCATCTGCAACTGCTCTGAGTGACTGCATTGCAACGAATACTTCATTTCTGTAATATCCTGCAAGAGCCTCTGCTCCCTCAACAGATTTCGTATTGATAAGCTTGTTTTCAAGAATTTCTGTTGCATCATCAAGGCTTGATGTAAGATTTGTAAGTCTTGCGGCAAGCTTTTCCTCTGTTCCGCCTGCAAAGCCTGCTGATTTCTTTGATACAACTATATCGCATATTTCCTTTGTATATCTCATAACGGCAGGAAGTATCTGCTTTCTTGACATATCAATCATTGTGAGTGCCTCAATGTTGATAACCTTGCTGTAATTTTCAAGCAGGATTTCTGTTCTTGAAGCAAGCTCTGCCCTTGAATATACCTTGAATTTTTCAAACATCTTTATATTCTTTTCATCGGTATAATGCGGCATACAGTCAACTGTCGAAACATAGTTATTAAGACCTCTTACTTCAGTAGCTTCCTTGAGCCATTCATCAGAATATCCGTTGCCGTTGAAAATTACTCTTTTATGTTCTCTGTATGTTGTTATAAGGAGTTCTGTGAGTGCTTCTTCAAAATCATCTGCATTTTCAAGAACTGTTGCAAATTCATCAAGAATTTCCGCAACAATTGTATTCATTATAGTATTTGTACATGAGATTGAATCTGCTGAACCAAGCATACGGAATTCAAATTTATTTCCTGTAAATGCAAGAGGTGATGTTCTGTTTCTGTCGGTTGTATCCTTAGGGAAGTTAGGAAGTGCATCAACACCGATAACAAATTCCTTTTCATCATTATCAGTTTTAAGAGGAGTACCGTTTTCAAGTGCCTCAAGCACCGCAGTGAGTTCATCTCCGAGAAATATTGATACTACTGCCGGAGGAGCTTCATTTGCACCGAGTCTGTGGTCATTTCCGGCACTTGCCGCTGAAAGTCTGAGGAGGTCTGCATATTCATCAACTCCCTTGATTATTGCACAGAGGAATGTAAGGAACTGGAGATTTTCCATAGGAGTTTCACCCGGGTCAAGCAAATTCTGACCGTCATTTGTTGAAAGCGACCAGTTATTATGTTTTCCCGAACCGTTTACGCCTGCAAACGGCTTTTCATGGAGCAGACACACGAGATTATGTCTTAATGCGATTTTCTTCATAAGTTCCATTGTAAGCTGATTCTGGTCGGCAGATATATTCGATGTGGTAAATACAGGTGCAAGTTCATGCTGTGCCGGTGCAACCTCATTATGCTCGGTCTTTGCAAATACGCCGAGTTTCCATAATTCATGGTCGAGGTCTTTCATAAAATCGGCAACTCTTTCCTTGATGTTTCCGAAATAATGGTCTTCAAGCTCCTGACCCTTTGGAGGCTTTGCACCGAAAAGCGTTCTTCCTGTCATTATAAGGTCTTCACGCTGGTCGTAATATTTCTTGTCGATAAGGAAATATTCCTGTTCAGGTCCAACTGTTGTAACAACTCTCTTTGTTTTTGTATTGCCGAAAAGCCTTAAAATTCTGAGTGCCTGTTCATTTACTACTTCCATTGAACGAAGCAGAGGAGTTTTCTTATCGAGAACTTCTCCCGTATATGAGCAGAATGCAGTCGGTATGTAGAGAGTATTGTCCTTTATGAAAACGTTGGAGGTCGGGTCCCATGCAGTATAGCCTCTTGCTTCAAATGTGGCACGAAGACCGCCTGACGGGAATGATGAAGCATCAGGCTCACCCTTTACAAGTTCTTTTCCTGAGAATTCGAGTATAACCTGACCGTTTTCAACCGGAGTTATGAATGAATCATGCTTTTCAGCGGTAATGCCTGTCATAGGCTGAAACCAGTGTGTATAATGAGTAGCACCTTTTTCAACAGCCCAGTCTTTCATTGCATTTGCAACAACATCTGCAATAGTTATATCAAGAGCAGTACCGAAATTTTTTGTACGGATAACAGCCTTGTATACATTTTTCGGAAGTCTGTCTCTCATAACACTGTCATTGAATACATCACAGCCGAAATACTCATCAACGGGTATATTTTTCATTTCATCTGACATAACAAAGTCCTCCTCATAATAAAAAAGCGTCACGACTAACAGAGGGACTCGCCATTGAACCCCTTTGGATAATCGAAACGCCATTGTTTCTTATTTAGTTTACAGATGATATAATACAATATTTTATTCCTTTTGTCAAGTGTTTATGCTTTTTTGCGGCAAGCTGCCGCCTGCACTTCGTTGCAAGCCGCTTTCAGCGGCTTAGTTGAATGTATCGCTTTGCTTATTGGCTCGACC